>JBCDIR010000286.1:0-4846 GCA_038748735.1 Bacteroidota bacterium
CTTTTAATAAAATTAAAGATAAAGAAAAATTTAGTGCTTCTTGTCTTTTTTGGTCGTCAAGCCGCACAAAGCCCCTTACCTTTACCCCATGCAACTCTCCCACCTCAAAATCATCTCTGCCGGGGCCGGTAGCGGCAAAACGTATCGCTTGACGCAAGAAATGGTTACCCTGCTTCGTTCCGGGGCCGTGCGGCCCAGCGGCATCATTGCGACTACCTTCACGCGTAAGGCGGCGGGGGAACTGCAAGAGCGCGTACGGGTCAAGCTGCTGCAAGACGGCATGAGCCAGCAGGCCGACGAACTGACCAACGCCCTCATCGGTACCGTCCACGGACTGGGGGTGAAGCTGCTGCGGCGCTTTGCTTTCGAGGCGGGTGTATCGCCGCAGGTGGATATACTACCCGATGGAGAAGAGCAGCGGATGTTCAACCAAGCCCTGGCCGCCACCCTCAGCCTGGAACGCATCGAAGCCATCGAAACGCTGGCCGCGAGTCTGGGGCTGACCAAGCGCAGCGGCACCTACGACTGGCGCAGTGAGGTCCGTAAAATTGTGGACGTAGCCCGCTCCAACGCCTTTACGACGGCGGATTTGGAACGCAGCCAGCAACGTTCCTGGGAAAGTTTCGCTGAATTTCTCCCCGCTGCGGATACTACCACTAAAGCCGAGGCTCACGCCCAACTCGATCAGGTCATAGCCGTAACAATGGATGTGCTGACCAATGGCCCGGACCAGACTAAAACCACCCAAACGGCCATTGATAACCTGCACAAAATTCGTCGGGAGTACCAACTGCGGGGCCACCTGCCCTGGCACCAGTGGGCCAAGCTGGGCAAGCTCAAAGTGGGCGCTAAAAGCCGCGAGGCCGTGGAGCCGCTCGAAGCGCAAGCCGCGCAACATATGCGCCTAGCGGCCTTTCAGGACGAAATACGTGGCTTCGTCAATCACCTGTTTGAGGTAGCCGCCGCCGCCATCGAAGAGTTCGATCAGTACAAAAAACGCCGGGGCCTCATCGACTATACGGACATGGAGGTGTTGGTTAACCAACTGCTGGACCAGCCGCCGGTGCGGGCAGTACTGGCTGATGAACTGGACCTCCTCATGGTGGACGAATTTCAGGATACGAACCCGATTCAGTTGGCCATTTTTATGAAACTGGTACAACTGGCTCAGCACGCCGTCTGGGTGGGAGATCCCAAGCAGTCCATCTACGGCTTTCGGGGCGCAGAACCCCGTTTGATGCAGGCCATCATCGACGCAACGGGCGGCATTCAAGCGGACAATGTACAAAAGCACTCCTGGCGTTCGCGCGAGGACTTGGTCTATGCTGCCAACGCTATTTTTACCAAGGCTTTCCCCGGACTACCGCCCGAACAAGTGGCGCTAGAACCCCAACGGATGGCGGTGGGCAACGCGCACTTTCCCGCCGAGTCGCCGGATATGGAGAACGGTTTGCAACACTGGCACTTGCTGTCGGATAATGGTCGCCGTACGCCGCCCGCCGCGCCCTGGATGGAAGAAGCGCTGGCCCGCCAACTCAAAGAGTGGTTGGACAGCAAGGTGACCATTCAGCCGAAAGGCACCTCCACTTTTCGTACCGCGTTACCCGGCGACGTGGCCATCCTCTGCCGTAGCAACCGCATGTGTCAACTGGTGGCCGCAGCGCTGCACGGAGCGGGCCTTAAGGCCGCTATTTCCCGCGCGGGCTTGCTGGATACTGCCGAAATTCGCTTGGTACTGGCCTGTCTAAAGTACATCCTCAGTCCGGAGGACTCTTTGTCCGTGGCGGAAATCCAGGTGCTGGGCGCACGTAAGCCGCTGGAGGAAGTGGTTGCGGACCGACTGAGCTACCTGAAAGAACACGCCGCCACGCCCTACTATCAGCGTCCTGTCTGGGCCGCCGCCGAGCAGTGGATAGCGACGCTGGATGGCTTGCGCGCGGAACTGACGGAATCGTCGAGTGCGGAGGTTTTGCACCTCGTCTTAGAGGAACTGGACCTACGGCGTTTCATCGTTCGCTGGGGGAGTAGTGAGCAACGGTTGGCCAATATTGACCAGTTGCGTCATTTTGCGTTGGAGTACGAGGCCAATTGTAACAACACCCAAACGGCGGCTAGCCTGGGTGGTTTTCTCCTCTGGCTCAACCGCCTCAACGCGGAGGATAAAGACCTGCAAGGAGCGGGGGAGGACGAGGAGGCCGTCAACGTACTGACGTACCACCGTAGTAAGGGGCTGGAGTGGCCCGTCGTTATTTGTCATAACCTGGAAAATCCCCTGCGGGCTGACCTGTGGGGCCTCGACCTCATTCCCGAAACGGACACGGTGGACCTCAACGATCTACTGGGGGGACGTTACCTCCGTTACTGGGTCAATCCGTACGCGGACCAAGTGCGTAATACGCCACTGGCCACCGCACTGGCGGAGAGCACGGCCCAAACGAACAAGCAAGCTCAGGCGATGGCCGAAGAGGCGCGTCTCTTGTACGTAGGCATCACCCGCGCCCGCGACTATTTGATCTTGCCCACCCGCCAAAACAAAAAACCGACTTGGCTGAACCGCGTCTACTGGCACAATCCCGACACGCCCGCACTGGACGAAAACACCAGCGACACGCCCTGGGAATGGAACGGTCGTTGGTTGGACAAGGAGACGGTCGTTAGGACCTTTCCCACCGATTTTACGGTCGCCGAACGACGGTACGCCGGGGTGCCGTTCTTGGCACCAGTAGCCGGACAAGCAGCTCACGCCGCCTACTCACTAGCCGCCGCGGAGTTGTTTCCTCGTAACCACCAATTGGTGATTCAAACTACCCTTCCCTACTGGGTCAACCCCAGCACCGAAGACTGGCCGGAAGCGTGGAGTCGGGTACAACTGTACTTCTTCCGCGCCGCGGCCCATCTTCAAGTTGACGAAGCCAAAGCGCGTTTAGCACAAGCCCTTTGTGATCGCTTTGAAATCGAGGTAGCGGACGCTTCGCAAAACCTAATTCGTCAGGAAGCAAGCTGGCAGTCTTTTCTGCAACAGCAGGGCGTAACGGATTTTCAACAGCACAGTGTACCCTTTCACAGCTATCATGACGGACGCCAGTTTAAAACGGTGGTTGATCAAATTTTTCGGCTGCAAGATGGGCGCCTAGTGTTCTGCCAGCGGTCCGACTACGGTGGTGAAACGAGGCAAAAAATAACGGATAAGATCGGGGAGCAACTCGTAGCCGCTGCTCAACTCTGGGAAGCGGAACAAGGCGTTCCGGTAGAGGTCTTCTGGATTCACTTTACGGGTCCCGCAAAAGTGGTGAGCGTAGTGCTGGAACAGCAGTAGAATTGCTCCTCCGCAGCAGCGTAAAATGAAAAATCCCGAATCTTCGTACTGGCGAAAATTCGGGATAAGATCATAGTATGCTATGCGGATTGGGGGCTAAACTGAACGATTGTTTTTCAAGATAGTTGGCAGGCATTTTCAAAATGCCTGCCAACTTAAATAATTAATATTCAATTTAATACGCATAAAATCTATTGAATACTGATGCGACGCGGTTTGGGCGTCTCTTCCACTTTTTTGGATACGGGTAGTTTTACTTGCAAGATACCGTCGGTATAATTGGCGGAAATATTGTCTTCGTCTACGCTTTCGGGTACGCGAAATTGGCGGGTGAAATTGTGGTAGCGATACTCGTGCTGGCGGTAGCGGGAATGATCATTATCGGTATCGGCATCTGCTGTCTGGCGCTCGCCTTTCAGAGTGAGAATATCATCATCGTATTCGATGGACAGTTCCTCGCGGTGGTAGCCGGGGGCGGCTAGCGCAATGACGTAGCCTTCCCAGTCTTGGCCACTGTATTCGTCAATATTGGCGCTGGGAATAGTGAGTGATTCGTCGCGCATGGTGCTACCGTTGTAGCTGCGGTTCCAGAAATCGTCAAAAATGTTATCTACGTAACGCCGATTGGAGTTAGTCGGTGTAATACCTCGGAAAGATGGAAATACTTTCATGTTGTCGGTTTTTTGGGGTTTACTAATGCTGGTGTGTCAATTCTTTAACGCGGTGGGGTAGGGGGGATGTTCGGTGAGCAGTTTTGATTTCCAATTGGTCATAAATCACGAAACCCGAGCCGGCCATTCGGCCAACTCGGGTTGAGTAATACTATTAAATCCGTAGATTGTTTACTAAAAAATCTTTGCGTTCCTCTGTGAGTCTCTCTGCGCACTCCGTGTTAACCACGCGCGAGCAGCAGTAAGAAATACAGGAATAGTACAGCCGATTTCTGTTTATTTAAAGGCATTGATGCCAGTCACCTCCATCCCCGTAATCAACAGGTGGATGTCGTGGGTGCCCTCGTAGGTCAGTACCGTTTCCAGGTTCATCATGTGGCGCATCACGGGGTACTCGCTGGTGATCCCCATACCGCCGTGGATTTGGCGAGCTTCGCGGGCGATGTCCAGGGCCATTGCGACGTTATTGCGCTTGGCCATACTGATTTGCGCGGGGGTGGCTTTGCCTTTATTGGCCAGCGTACCCAAGCGCCAAGACAGTAACTGTGCCTTAGTGATCTCGGTTAGCATTTCTGCCAGTTTCTTCTGCGTCAATTGGAAGCCCGCAATCGGCTTGCCGAACTGCTCGCGCTCCAAACTGTAACGGAGGGCCGAGTCGTAGCAATCCAATGCCGCACCTACCGCACCCCAAGCGATGCCGTAGCGCGCTTTGCTCAGGCAGGACAACGGGCCTTTCAGTCCCGTTACGTTAGGCAGTACGTTTTCCTTTGGTATCCGTACGTCTTCAAAAACCAATTCGCCCGTGATACTAGCGCGGAGCGACCACTTGCCGTGAATTTCTGGTGCGCTGAAACCTTTC
>JBCDIR010000287.1:0-4841 GCA_038748735.1 Bacteroidota bacterium
CCGCAATGATGCGCAGCAATGTTGTCTTGCCGCAGCCAGAAGGCCCCAGAAGCGCTGTCAGCTTGCCGGTCGGGAAAACTTTATCTGAGTCAACTGATAAAGCGTATCTGCCACTAACAGATTAGTTTGTAAAGCATTTGACTGCTCTTGCAAGGTGACGATTTCGTAATAAACCGCAGCGACATCTTTTTTAAAATCTTGAACAGCTATTTTTTGATTAGAAGTGGCTTGAGCTATCCTTAACTTTGATTGATTTAACTGCTCCCAACCAGTCAAATTGAACAGATAGAACTCCAAGTTGACACCAATTTCCCCTACGTAGGGAAGCCCAAACTCTACCTCTTCAAATGTTCCTTCTGGTCCACCAAATATTTCAGCAGGTAGCAAGCTTACTGGCAGTTGGGTATTATGGGTGTAGCTAACGTTACCCCCTCCATTTGGCTCAATGATTCCGTATAATGCAGCTACCCGTTCTCGCTTTGCCTGACTAATTCTTAGCTCGCCATCTTGGTACAAATAGCTAGAGGTAAACAAGTACGCTACGAGATCATCAAAGGATCGAATGGAAGTAGTCTGTGCAGTTAGCTGTTGACTAATACTTACAGTTAAAAAACAAAAAAGTAAAAAAATCCACCTCATAAATAGCTAGTATTATCAATTGGGTACTTGAATCGATTAAAACATCTTGAACAAAACTGAGAAATCTAGCTAGTGGAGAAAATCAAGTCGTAGGTCAACTTGCCAGAAGAGTAGCTTAAGTGGACAAAAGGAAGGAAATTACGGCAATGCGAAAATGCACTACAGGTAACTTGTAGCGATCAATTTCAATTTGCAACCAAGAACGGACTCAATCATCACCGCAACAACATCACATCTCCACTAACAACCCGCGTCGTCCCATCTAGAAACAGCACACTAGCCTGATAAAGGTACACCCCCGCCGGAGCCGTCTGCCCCTGCACGGTCCCGTCCCAGCCGTCGGTAAGGGAGCCGGGGAGGAGGTTTTGTTGGTCAAAAACCAACTTGCCCCAGCGATCGAAAATTTGCAAGGACGCGACGCTCGTGATGCGTGGCGAATCACCAAAAAGCGTGAACTGATCGTTGACGCCGTCGCGGTTAGGGCTGAAGACGTTGGGGGCGTAGATGCGGTAATCCGTGCTGACGGTCAATTGGACCGAGTCGGTGATGGTACAGCCGAATTGGTCTTCGGCGGTCAAGTAGACCGTTTGGCTGTTGGTGGGCAACCAATCGAGGGTGGGGCAATCCGTGGCTGTCCCGCAGGGGAGTGCGTTGGGGGAGGTACTGCTCCAGAAGTAACGCTCAACGGGGAAGTTGGTCAGGGCCGTTACCGTGGCGGTTTCGCCCAAGTTGAGCATTTGGTTGGCACCCAAATCTAGCGTGAGTACGTCCGGGATAGGTAGATACACAAGGGTGTCAAAGGTGCAGTTGTGGCGGTCCACCAAGCGCAGCGGGTAAAAGTTATCGCCCACTAAGTCCGGGAAAACGGAGGTGTTGCCTACGGGTAAACCGTTGAAAAACAGCTCAGACGGCAAGTTCGCCGGACCAGCATTTAGGACCTCAATGGTACCATTGACATTGTTAAAACAAGAAGGAGCACCGATGGCGAGCTCCCACTGCAAGGGCGGCGGGTCAACGACGGTCAAGTCCGTATAAATAATACTGTCACAACCCAAGGCGTTGAGGAGCGAGTCCACGTAATTCCCCGTCTCGGTATAGCCCGAATTACCCACTAAATAGGTGGCACCCAAGCAAGAAGTATCCGCTACGAAGTACTCCTTCGGCAGCACTTGTACAATTTTTACGTTGGAATTAATGGTACATTTTTCGTTGGCCAAATTGTCCTCACCGTTCGCTACCCGAAAGCGGTAATAGTAAAAGCCAGCGGTCAGGATATTGTGCGTGTAATTGAGGGTAGTAGCACCGGGAATATCCGTCCAATTGTTGAGACCGTCGGGACTAATTTGCCACTGGTAAGCGGGGGTGTTGAAGAGGTTACCCTCTACCGTAGCGTCCAGGACGATGGGTTCCCCGTCTTCGCATATATTGGCAATCGTTTCCGGCAGGATAAAGGCCGCATCTCCGCAAGTGCGGAAGCTGATGTTGTCCAAGGCCAGATCATTACCAGTGCCACCGGGCGCGTTATTGCGTAAGGAAAGCTGCACTTCCGTTTGTCCCGGTTGGGTAGTGAAGGTAAAACCGTAGGTGTTCCAGCTGCCAGTTTGAGCAATTTCTCCCGTAGAAAATTCTACTACGCCATTGATCAAGAAAGATACATTCGGTAAAATATGCCCCAGCGTCCCCGGTGCGATCATGTTGATGATATCCGCTGAGAAAGCGTACTGCGTATCGTCACACAAATTTTCAATTGTTTGATCGTAAAATAAGCCCGGGTCAAAGCTAGCGTTGACGACCATCATGTAACCATTCGGGTCGGGGCTGTTATCTTCTATTTCTAGCCACGTTGGAAAAAGATTAGACCACGCCCCGGAGGAGTTCGTAATCGTGTACGAACCATCGAAGGGAGGCGGTAGATTAGAGTATTCATAACTGGGGGCAATCCCCGGATTGGCAGACAGGATATTGGGAATACCCGCGCCAAAATCCCCGTCTTCGAAGATATTGTCGCCGAGGTTGCCTTCGCATACTTGGGCGCATAACCCCAGGGGAAGCAGCAGTAAAAAGAGAAGTTTTTGCATGGCGTAGTGGATGATTTCGAGGCAAAGGCTAAGCTACTGAAAAGAAACTGAAACTGGTAGAGGGACCGTTCTCTCGGCTCAGCCGAGATCACTTTTGAATAAAGAACGCCGTTATCGCTCGCAAGGGTTTGCAACCCGTGTATCTTATCGAGGTCAGCACACTGTGTGTATGATCGATTACTCAATATATTTGTAAATATTAGGTATCTCTGACACGAGTAACCAACCTACTCACTTACGATCTTATTTACGATTTCTCTTTCTGCAACCGCCCCTTTACAAAAGCATTCAGCAACAACAAAATCGCCACGAAACTCGCAAAGCGGGCAATCAAGTCCCCCCAGCGGGTGTAAAAGGTCCACTCGTCATTGAGTTGGAGGGTGCCACGTACGACAGCGGGTTCCTCGTAGTTCGTTGCCTGGAGAATATCGCCGCGCTGATTGATGAAGCCGGAGATACCCGTATTGGCCGAGCGCGCAATGGCCCGTCGGGTTTCGATAGCGCGTAGGCTAGCGTAGTACAGGTGCTGGCGATGCCCCGCCGTATTATCCCACCAGCCGTCGTTGGTCATGATGAAAATAGCTTGTGCCTTACCGTCCCGTACGTAGCCAGCGTAGTATTCACCAAAGACCGATTCGTAGCAAATGGCGGGACCGATGCGACCCGCTTCGCTGCTAAAGACACTGCGCTTGTCTTGCACGCCCAGGCCCGCCGTAGTGCCGTCCAAGGATTCGATGAGGGGTTCCATGAAGAAGAAAATCTTCTTGTACGGTAAGATTTCTGGACCCGGCACCAGCTTTGACTTGCGGTACGTCTGCACCGTATCGGTAGGACGTATGGGAATCTGTGCTGCTAGGTTCATCGTTTCAAAATCGATGGTTTGGCTACCGCGCTCCCGAGTGCGCGTAGCGGCCGTACGGGGTTCGTCGGGCAAAAAGTCGTGGTAAGCGTTGAGTCCCGTGACGAGTTGGAGGTTGGGGAATTCAGCGAAAGCTTGGCGCAAACGTTGGGTGTACCGATTGGCGACCACGTTGCGTTCTTTGACGAAGCCGTAGGCCGTTTCCGGAAAAACGAGGTAATCCACCTCCGCATCCAGAACGGGCAAACTCAGTTGGATGAACTGGTCAACTTGGGTTGCTTTGGGAACGGAAAATTTCTGGTAGTGCGGCTCGTAATTGGGTTGTACAACTACGACCTCGGCGGTCTCACCCGCGGGCGGTACGTAGGTATAGTACATCGCCAACGAAACCATCATGGGGATCAAGAGTAGTGCTGTCGTCTTCCAAACTAGACTTCCTTGGGGCCGAAACTGCTGCCGATTGTTCCACATCTCTAGGAGCCAAATATTGGCCAACCAGATCCACAGGCCGCCCCCAAAAACACCCGTAAACTCGTACCACTGCACCAAACTCGGATACTCCGCAAAGCCGTTGCCCAGCGTCAGCCAGGGCCAGGTCAATTCCCAATTGAGGTGAATGTACTCGAAAGTGATCCAAAAAGTCGCCAGCGCTGCGTAGCTTACTTTGGGCATCCGCTGGTACGTCCAGAGGTACAGGCCCCAGGGGATGAGCATCAAGCCACAATTCGCAAAATTGGCCACCAAACCCGCCGCAAAACTGGTGTTCATTACCCAGTACGTAGCCACAATGTTCCAAACCATGAGCGTATGAAAAGCGTAAGCCCGCATGCGTCGTTTGCCCACCGCCGGGTTGTTACGCCAGCGTTGCTCTACGAGTAATAAGGGTATCCACGCCACAAATAGTAAGAACGGTAGTGGCAAAATATCAGGAAAACCGACCCCCAACAGCAGACCCGAAAGTGTCGCCAGTAGGAAGTCTCGCCAAGCGTGTTCGTCTCCGCGTTGGCTGCGCCAGGCTTGCTTACCAATTCCCCACGCCAGCCAAGCCGCCAGGAGAAAAACGAGCGGTCGATAACCCCAAAGTTGTTCTTCCGTATAGAGCTGGTACATATTGGCACCTACTACCACGGCGAGGAGCAGTAAACTAGCCGCAACAATTTTCAGTTGTTTAGGCGTAGGATGTAAAAAGGCTTTAACAATCGCTTCCATTTTGCAAAGGTACGTTCAGCAATTTAGCTGCGGGCTATTGCGTATCCGGTTTTTTC
>JBCDIR010000288.1:0-4838 GCA_038748735.1 Bacteroidota bacterium
CACCAACTAGGAGTAGTCAGAAAAGGCTAAAATTTCACCCACAGTCCCAGATTTGACAGCACTACCCCACCGGGCTCAACGCCGCATAATAAATCAGATACCACTCCCCATCGCCCAGGCGCGCAAAACGGCGTTCCATTCCGTAGGTTGCATTGCTGTTTAAGATTTTCTCGACCATGAGGCCATCGCCCAGCGGAACGAACTCGGACGCGAAGCCCGTACCCTCCGTATCCAGCGGTTGGTGAACCACCCAGTCGGCGCGCTCCCAGCGGAAGCCCTCGCGTTGCTCGCCGGGCAGAGAAGACTTACCCCGCAGCGGAAACTGAATGCGCTCCATCTGATAATTTTGATCGGAAAGGAAGCGGTCGTAAAATTCCTCAAATTCTTCGGCATTGTACAATTGTGTACCGCTGTCGTCGCCCTGGCAAGACCAGCAGAGGCTCAGCAAGCACCAAAAAACCAAGTATAGGCAGGGTTTTCGCATAGTTCTTCTCATTCGTTTTCCCAATCTAACAAACAATGGAACAACTCAGACTCGCTAGGGGCAGCAGCCACGCGGTAATTCGTAATTCCCGCTTCCCGCAGCGCAGCCGCCGTTGTCGGTCCAATGGCAATAAAGCGCTCCGGGTAGGGTGCAGATTGCCCCGCACACCACGCCTTAACGTTCAGCGGACTGGTAAAAACCAAGTAGTCCACCTGCGGTATACTGGCTACCGCTGCGGGATGGAGCTGATTATCATAAACGATCCAGTTACTTGCTTCTACTGCTTTTTTCAATATTTGTTGCACGGAACGCCGCGACTGCCGGGCCTGCACAAAGCCAACGCGCTGCCCGTACGCATGCTCCCGAAAAGCATCCGCTACTTGCTGCGGACTGCCCTGACCAACAAATTGAGGGACGTAACCGGCTTGGCGCAATGCCGCAGCCGTAGCTTCGCCTATGGCCGCCAGGCGCAATTCAGGTGGTGGCGAATATTGCGGTAACAAAAATTGTACCCCCCGCTGACTGTAGAAAAAAAGCCAATCGACGGCTGGGGTAGCCCCTAAAGAAACGGACTCAAAACGCAGCAAAGATTGGGCATGAATAACCCATTCCACACTTTGCTTTAAAGCGTGGAACGGGCTACTGGGTCGCAATTCTCGGGAGAGGAATACGCTCGGCAAACTACGGCTTATTCGTCTTCGTCACTGGGGGCTTCGGTAGCTGCCGCTTCCGCTTCCACTGGGGGGCCCGTTGCTTCAGCCGTCACCAGTTCGGGGTCTTCTTCCCCCACTTCTACCAAGCGAACGTTCGTTGCGATGAACTGGTTATCATCGTTTTTGTCGAGGGTGAATTCGACCTTGTCGCCTACGAGTAAGTCGTTGAAATCCAGATCGACTACGCTGGTATAGTGGAAGAATAAGTTATTAGGCGGGAAGCGCACGAAGCCGTAGCCATTTTTGAGGCTGAGGACTTCACTGGTGTGCGTTTCGCCCACTTCGCCGTCCATTTCGGGTTGGCCTTCGGCCTGCTCACGGCTGGTATTATTATAAACAGGGTGGCTCCTACGCTTACTTTCGCCGGGAACGAAAATGTTGTTGATCACCGGATCATTGCGCCGCAGGCGATTGTCAATAATCTCGTGCATCGGCACCGGATAGGATACTTCTTCGAGTAAATCTTGTGAGGTCCGCGTCACGATCGTTTTACCCATATCGTTGGTAAACTCGAAGTCCCAGGACAGGATCATCACCCGGGTACCCAGGGTATTGAGCTTGCGCACCAGCGGCAGAAAATCACCGTCACTAGCGATGAGGACGAGGACGTCAAAATCTTTGTGGACGGCGTTTTCGTAGGCTTCCAGCGCCAGCCATACGTCAATGCCTTTTTCCTCCTTGCGACCGTGCGAACTGCGCAGGGGCAAGTAGTGCGTCGTTACACCCGCCGACATGAGAATATCATCGAAAACCCGATCCCAGTAGAGTACGGCTCCGCGTTGCTGGGCTTCCTGCGCACTCAGGCGACCGCGGAAGTAATGCGCATCTACGATCTGGCAGAGGTTGGGGCTGCTTCCTTCTAAGGCCGCCACTTCCGATTTGATAAACTGGTGTAGCCCCGTAATACTTAAACGACGTTGGCGGGGGTGATCATAATTGTAATAATTGCTGACGTGGAGAAAATAATTTCCATCGTAAAATACGCCAATGCGTGTCAATTTCTTTTGCATGATTCCTTTGGTAATAATAATCGGCAAACGGTCAATCAGAAACGAGTGATGTCTATTGCTGCGCAAGTAACTCACTACTCACCACTGTTCACTGTTTCAGCGCTGCCACTACTTGTTCTGCTAATTCAAAACGGGTACTAGATGATAAACGGACGGTCTTCAACGGGGCATCGCTAGCTGAAGCCCAGGCTGCCCACACGTGGTAGTTACCTTGGGCATCTTTTTCGCAGTAGACGCCCAGCGGCATTTGACAGCCACCTTCCATTAATTGTAAAACCTTCCTTTCTACGTTGGTGCTATCAGCTACTTGTTGCTGATGCAGGGCTAATAGTTGTTTTCTAAGTGCGGTATCGGTCGTGCGGGTTTGGTAAGCCAAAACGCCCTGTGCCGGGGCGGGTATAAATTCTTGGGGATTAAATTTTACGAGCTGCAAATCGTCCAAGTTCAACTGCAAACGGCTGATGCCAGCCCCCGCCAGTACAATAGCATCGTACTGACCGTCGCGGAGCTTTTGAATACGCGTAGGCACGTTCCCCCTCAGATCCCGAATCTCCAAATCTGCGCGAAAGTGCAAAAGTTGAGCCTTACGCCGGGCCGAAGAAGTACCAACCACTGCGCCATCGGCTAGCTTCATGAGCTTGTTCGCTACCGCTACGTCCTTACGCACCAGTAGCCAGTCAGCCGGATCTTCCCGGTAGGAAACGCCACTGATGCAGAGTCCTTCCGGCGAGTTAGTCGGTAGATCTTTCATGGAATGAACGGCCAGGTCAACCTCTTCGCGGAGGAGTGCCTCTTCAATTTCTTTGGTAAAAAAGCCCTTGCCCTCCAGCTTGTCAAAGCTGAGGTCCTGGATACGATCTCCCTTCGTCTTAATGATGTGGATGCTACTATCGATGCCCTCGGCTGCGAGTGCTTTTTGTACGAAATCTGCTTGCCACAACGCTAATTTACTTCCTCTGGTACCTATTCTAACTATTCTTTCCAAGCTGTTCTATCTACAATTTAAGACTTGCTTTCAAATGCTAACTTCTGGTGTTAATGAGATTAAACGTGTTCGATTTTCGCAAATATAGTAATATTAAGAGAGATGAGTTATTTTCGCGCTGAAATGGGTGCATTTCATTTTGTAATGTTCCCCTAAAATGATTTGGAACCACCGATTTTCCTGCTTGATCTACCAATCTTGACAGGCAGACAATCGTACTCCTGGCGCTCAGCTCAGCCGAGGCCGGGTAAATAAATAAGAGAAAAGATTCATGCAACGATTCCTTTGGATACTCCCACTAGCCTTGCTGTGTTCCTTATTGTGGCAATGCAACGCAGCGGCAGACTCGCCCGCAGCGACCGCGGCTCCTACTTCCTCCACGCCTAGCGAAGCCCTGGTGATTCCCGCAGCGGGACCACCCAACTTCACCGTTGAGGTAGCGGGTATGGCCGATGGCCCCGTAACGCTGGTCGGAATGCTCAACGACAAACAGTTTGCGCTAGCCGAAGCTCCGGCCACGGGCGGACGGGTTACCTTTCAGCAAGCGGAACCCTTTCCGCAGGGACTCTATTTCTTACTGTTACCGAACGGAGCCAACTTCAAATTCTTGCTGGCCGAAGACCAAGAATTTACCCTCAAAACCAGCTTAGCGCAATTGGGCGTCGATATGCAGGTGGAAGGCAACATCGACAACGAACTCTTGTTCCAAACCAACGCTTATGAGCAGTCGCACAACGCCAAGCAACGTCCGCTCAACCAGCAGTTAAAGGCGTACCAACCCACTGATCCGCAGTACCAGCAGATCATGGATCAGTTGCAGACCCTGCAAGTGGAGCGCAAAAATCACTTGGAGGGCATCTTTGCACAACACCCCAACACCTTTTTCACGACCTTCAAGCGGGCGGGCCAAAATCCACTCCTCCGCCGTGAGCTGCCCGAAGAGAAGCAAGTGCCGGTCTACCGTATGGAATTTTGGGACAACGTGGACTTGCGGGACGACCGCCTCATGCGCACCCCCGTAATTTACAACAAAATGAAGCGCTACTTCACGGAACTGACGCCCCAGCAACCCGACTCAATCATCGTTGCGTTGGAGCGGCTCATCGCGCAGATTCCCAACATCAAAGGATCGGAATATTATAAGTATTTCGTCAATTGGGTCGCACTAGAGTATACGCCAACCGAAACGACGCTCATGGATTCCGAGGCCGTCTGGGTACACATCGTCAAGAACCACTTCACTTACGAGCGGGCGTTTTGGTCAGATTCTACCAACACTTACTCCCTCCAACTCCGGGCCGAAGAAATGGGCAATAGCCTCATCGGTCAACTGGGACCAAACGTCAAGGCACCGGACCCGAGCGGTACGCTGCGCGCAGTCTACGACCTCAAGGCACCTTATATAGTGGTCTATTTGTACAACCCTGACTGTGAACACTGCCAGGAACAAACCCCCGTACTGGTTAATCTGCACCGCCAGTGGCAAAGCCAAGCCACTCCGCTAGCGGACGTATACGCCATCGCCGTGGATACGGAAGATGCTTTGTGGAAAAATTATATTGCCAAAACGGGCATGAACTGGACCAACGTATTTGACCCAACTAACCAGGCCATTTATAAAACCTACTACGTCAACGTGACGCCAG
>JBCDIR010000289.1:0-4826 GCA_038748735.1 Bacteroidota bacterium
ACAAACTGGTGGGCCAAGCCTATTTTGAAAAGGGAGACTACGTGCGGGCGCTGCCGTTACTCAAATACTATGCGGACCGCTCGAATAAGCTGCGGGCGGAAGAGTTTTACCAGTTAGGGTATACCCAGTATAAAAATGGGATGTACGGTGAGGCCACGCGCAACTTCGAGGAAGTGAGTGGTCAGGACAGCGAGATGGGCCAAGCGGCCAATTACTACCTAGCGGAATGCTACTTGCGGGCGGGAGATCGCTCGTCGGCTCGGGCTTCTTTTGGTAACGCAAAACGTATGTCTTACGACCCCGCATTGGCCGAAGATGCGAACTTTAACTACGGTAAACTGTCCTACGAGTTGAACGATCCACAGGAGGCGATTTCGGCCTTTCAGCAGGTGCGCAACACCAGTCCGTACTACGTAGAGGCACAACAATTGATGGGCGATATTTTCCTCAGTTATCGCAATTACGAGCAAGCACTACAAATCCTGGACCAGATGCCCGGCCAAAAGCCACCCCAGTTGCAGGAGGCACACCAGCAGGTGATGGTTTTGCGGGGCATTCAGTTGTTACAAAATAATCGTCCGGCGGAAGCCAAGCAGTTGTTCAACCGCTCGCTGACGATTCCGGCCAATACACGTAGTCAGGCCCTGGCGCTCTACTGGTTGGGAGACATTGCCCACCGGGAAGAAAATTACAACGAAAGTGTACGTTTGATTGGCCAGTTTTTAACCCTAGCGCGTACGCAAACGGGCCTACCCGATGAGTCGTCCGTCTTTGCGGGCAACTATTTGCAGGGGTACAACTACCTCAAACAGGGCAATTATCCCGCCGCGCTCGACTATTTCCGCAATACCGTAGAAGGCATCAAGCGGAACCGTGCGTTCATTTCTTCGCCCGTTGTGCGGGAGGATATGCTGGGCGATGCCGTACTGCGAACGGGCGATTCGTACTTCAAGCGCAACCAGTATAATCAGGCCATTCAGTACTACGATGAGGCGGTCAATAATCGTTACAGCGGCTTCGTGTACGCACTGTACCAAAAGGCGTTGCTGGAAGGATTGCGGAACCAAAATGCCCAGAAGATTTTGGCGCTAGAGCAAATCACTTCGCAGTATCCTAATTCGGAATACGCCGATGATGCCCTGTTTCAGGTGGCGTCTACTTACCAAGAAATCGGTCAGCCGAGTCGGGCGATTGAACCGCTGCGGCGCTTGGTCAGTCAGTACAAGAATAGCTCAGATTTAGTAGTACAATCGTATCTGCGTTTGGGACTTATCAACTACAATTTGGGTAGTCAAGAAGCGGCGATTAATTACTACAAGCAAGTATTTGCCAATAACCCAACCCCCGAAGAGGTCAACGTAGCTCTAGCGGCGTTAGACGAAATCTACGTGCGGGACATGGGACGTCCGGATTTATTAGAAGCTTTCCTGCGGACGATTCCGAATTATAATTTCAACGACTTTTCTCGGGACAGTCTCTTCTTCCGTTCGGCGGAAACGCAGTACGAAAACGGCAATTACCAACGTGCCGTGGATGGTTATCAAAACTACCTGAGTCAGTTTCCCAACGGTGCCAACATACTCGTAGCACGTTACCACAAAGGCGAGAGCCATGCGGTGCTTAAGCAGTACAGCGAAGCCCAAAAGGAATACGAATGGGTAGTGGCTCGCGGCCCGAGTCGGTACTACCTGCGCGCGCTGGAAAAGGCGGCGTTGATTACCTACAACTATTCGCAAGATTTTACCAAATCCTATCAGTTGTACAATCTCTTGGAGCAAGCTGCAGACACCGAAGAACTCCGTTTCGAGGCGCAGTTGGGGGGTATGCGTTCGGCTTACCGCAATGGTGATACCCAGGCCGTTTACACGCTGGCTAATAAGGTGGCCAATAACCCCAATGCGAACGAATTGCAGCGGGCAACGGCGAACTTTTACATCGGTAAAAATGCCTATGACCGCAGCGATTATACCGCTGCCTTAACGGCTTTCAACGAGACGATTCGTCTGAGCGACAACGAACAGACGGCGGAGGCGCGTTACCTGCGGGCTAACATTTACTACCTACGGCGGGACCTGAACCAAGCGAAGGACCTGACCCTGGCGGCTAACCGCGAAAGCTCGGGGTACCCGTACTGGGTAGCGAAATGCGTGATCCTATTGTCCGATATTTTTGTGGAGCAAGGTGACTTGTACAACGGACGCGCAGCGCTAGAGGCACTGCTGGAAAACTACAACGAAGATCCGGAGGTCATTGCCGAAGCGCGCCGCAAACTGGACCGCGTCAATAGCATGATTAATCAGGGCAGCCGCTTGGACAACAACAACTCTAACTATCTCGAACTAGACAACGGTGGACAATAGCATTCACTCCAAAAGCAAGAAAATGAAAAACGTACTAATCACAGTTTTGGCGCTATTGGTGGTGAATACCCTGACGGCACAAGATGATTTACCCTCCGGTCAGGTCGACGTAGTGAAAAGTTTCGAGGCTCGTTTGGCGGAAGCCAACCGCATCGACGTATCGCCCGTTTTACCGCCACTAGATACGGTGAACCGTCGGTTGGAATATAACGTCATCAGCAAGGAAGTGCCAGTGGAATACCTACCACCGCGTATCCGTCCGTTGGCGTTCCGTACGGAACAACCCGCTACGATTTACAACGGTTTTGCTAAGTTTGGCTTGGGACTACCCAGAGCGTTTTACGGCGAAATATCCTACGATATTACCAAAGAAGAAACCTTCGATTTTGGTATCAACTTGCGTCGACACACGGCCAATAACACCAATAATGTCGAAAACCAACGCTTCAGCAATAATCGCCTGGAACTGGACGGGACGTACTACTTTCCGCAGGGATTTGCGGTGAATGGCAGTGTGGGGTACACCACGGACGGCGTCTACTACTATGGTTACAACGACGTAAACGAAGAGCTGGATACCACGCTGTATTCTTTTGATGACTTGCAGGTGCGGCAGCGCTTCAATATCCTGGATTTTGGCTTTGGTATCTTCAACGGGGAACGCACTCAGGCGGACTTCAATTACAGCGCCCGCGCCGACATCTACGCTATGACGGACGAGTACGCCGCTAGGGAAAACGCCTTCAAGTTGGACCTATCGGCTACGAAGTGGTTTGACGAACGACACCCGTTGGTGGTGCAGTTGATTACCGACTTTTCGACTTTCCGCGACACGGCCAAGCAGAACCTAAATAACTTTTTCCTGAAGCCGAGCTATACGTACCACGCCAATGCTTTTAATGTTAAAGTGGGGGCCAATATCGCTTCGAGCGATGACGAATTTTTCTTCTTCCCCGATATTGAGGCCAATGCGAATATCATTCCCGGCGTCGTGACGGCTTTTGCGGGAATAAATGGTGATTTGACAAAAAACAATATGCGCAGTTTGCTGGAATACAATCCGTTTTTGCGGACGCGTTTCCGCTTGAGTAACTCCAATTGGACTGACTTTTACGGTGGGGTGAAGGGCAATGCCTACGGCGTGACCTATCAGGGCAAAATCAGCTACCGCCGGGTGGAAGATTTGGCGCTTTTCCAAATGAACGACCCGCTAGCGGTAGAAGGGATTTACCGCTTCGGTGTCCTCTACGATACGGCGAGCATTACGGCGTTTAACCTCACGGTGAGCGTACCGATTTTAGATATGATTGACCTAACGGGTAGCTTCCAACAGCAGGTATTCTCGCTGGACAACGAAGAGAAACCCTGGCACCTACCCTCTACGACACTATCGGCGGGGGCAGCGTATACTGCCTTGGAAGACAAGCTGCGGGTGCGAGCCGATTTATTCGTTGAAAACGGGGTGCCGTACCGTACGCCGGAGGGCGTTGCCGATAATCTCAACGGCTTGCTCGACCTCAGTTTTGGGGCGGAGTATCAGGTCGTTGAGCAATTTGGGCTGTGGGTACAACTGAATAATGTACTCAATAACCGTCGGCAGCGCTGGTTCCGTTACCCTATTCTGGGACTGAACGTACTAGTTGGTGCGTCGGCGCGTTTCTAGTCTAGCGGTGTTCAATAAACGGTTACTGCGTGAGGGTGATTTGGCCATTCTTGCCCACGAATTCGAGGATTTCTTCTCGGGTGTTGACCACTTCGTAGGGGGTAGGTCGCGGCTCGAAGCGAACTTCAACGGGTGAAATGGCCTCGCCAGTCGGCACGAAACAGATGTCGAAAAGGTGAGAATCGTTGGCGAGACTTACGCCCTGCAGGTTCATGTGTATCCAACTGAGCGCTACGACGCCCTTTTCGCTGTAAGTGGCACCGAAGTTCTGCGAACTGAGGTCGGGCAAATCAAAGTTTTCGACCCTGTCGAAGGTCAGGGTGGCGGGGTCCCAGCGGATAGAGAATTGCAGACCGATGAGGTCCGTAAAGCCGGTAGCGGTGACGGGCAGACAGGCCGATTCGCCTACTTTTGTTTCCGCCGTACCGAGGGTCATTTGGAGGCTCTGGGAGGTGGTAGGAGCCGTTTGGCCGGGCGCTAAATCCGTGCGAGTAGGTGCGGGGGAAGGCGCAGCAACGGGGGGAGCGGCCGCTTGCTCAGCCGTGGCTTGTACTTCGGCGACGGCCTGTTTGCGTACTGCACCATCGTCCTGGCACTGGAAAAGAAAGCATACGAGGAAAAGAACCGTTAGTTTTTGGAGCATGAGATTATAGATTTTTAGTTCGCAAAAATAGTGTATTTTGCCACAACGTATTAACAACAGCTTTTTATGAAACGAACATGATTTTATTTAATAATAACATCACACTCGGAGATTATTAAAAAAAATCATGTGAGAGCGTAGCGGTTACAGATGTGCAGAA
>JBCDIR010000290.1:0-4821 GCA_038748735.1 Bacteroidota bacterium
CAGGCTTTGCATTTCGCGATGCGCCAAAACTTACCGTTACGTGGCATATGTGCAGGTTTATTCTGGCTTTGCCGCCAAACTCAGGCCCCCACAGCTCAACATCGGCCCCTACATCGACCGAGATGTGGTGCTTGCCGAAGAGTTGAAGAGAATGACTTAATTCTTCCCCTTCATTTTGAACTATCACCCCAGAAAAGTGTATCCCCTCTTGCAACCATTAGAAAACCAACTTGGTCTCTTAGACAGATTTACTTGATACGCAAAAAAAGAGGGTTCATCCAATTTTTTTGCACCTTCGGCAGAAAAGCGTGGGGGTACTGACTACTTACCCGCATCTTTACAACAGAAATCAATACAACAACACCTAGATCACGTATCATCTAGGCGAAATCAACCCACTGTTATGAAATTGTCTACCTATCTCGGTAGCCTGTTAGTGCTATTGCTGTGTGCTAACGCTACCCTTTCCGCCCAGTCCGCAAATATTTCTGGTCAAGTCGTCGGTGATGACGGCAAAGCGGGCGAATTTGTCAACGTTCTCTTGTTAGCTGCGGCTGATTCTAACGTAGTAAAAATGGAGCTGTCCGACGAAAAGGGCAACTACAACTTTAAGCGCCTGGAAGCGGGTGATTATCTCCTCAAAGTGATGGGCATCGGCTACGATGACTTTTTGGGCAAACCATTCAAGCTAGCAAGTAAGGAGGATAAAGTTCTTCCCGTCATTGAACTGGCGGTCATGGCTACGGTGCTGGATGAGGTCGAAGTAGTTGCGCGTAAGCCACTACTCGAACAAAAAGCAGGCCGCTTGGTCGTAAACGTTGAGGATAATATCACGGGACAGGCGGGTTCGGTTACGGACCTGTTGAAGAAGGTTCCCGGTTTAGTGGTGGTCAACGATCGCGTATCCATGGCGGGCCGCAGCGGTATCACTATCCTTATCGACGGTCGCCCGACGAAGTATATGGACATACAGTCCGTTTTGAACGAAATGCCCGCCGACAACATCGCTAAAATCGAAGTAATTACTCAACCCGGTGCCGCCTTCGACGCAGAAGGAACTGGGGGCGTGATCAACATCGTTCTGAAGAAAAATAGCCTGTACGGGACCAACGGTAGCGTCACTATCGGCGGTGGCTACGGCGAATTGGCTAAGTACCGTGCCGGCGCGCGCCTTAACCACCGGACGGGACCCTGGAACCTGAGTGCCAGCGCGGGGTACAATCGTCGTACTTGGGTGGAAGGCTTAGATATAGAGCGTATATTGCCGGACATTACTTACCGTCAAACGAGTACAGAACCCGCTTTCCCTAATTCGGGTTACGCCAACCTGGGCGCGGACTACGATATTAATGCTGACCACCGCGTGGGCGTCAGTACCAACCTGTACTTTAGCGATACCGAAGTGAATGGCGTTAATACCACCGAAGTATTGACCAATGAAGATATTCTGCTAGAAAAGTTCACCAGCTTCCGCGATGAAAACCGGAACTGGCGCTCGTTTACGGTAGACGGTTTCTACGACTGGAAAATCGATTCTTCGGGACAAGAGCTATCCGTGGATTTAAACTTTGCGGACTACCAACGGCGGGCGATGAACACACTGCGCACGGAAGGGGCGGACTTCCAAGATCGGGAGATTTCGCAACCAGCCGATACACGTATCTACGCGGGGCAAATTGATTATAAACTACCCATTGGTAAGCAATTCCGTTTTGAATCGGGTGCGAAAGTGAGTAATACCTCGCTGTACAACAGCCAGGATGCCAATATCCTTATCAATGACGTCTGGATGCCGGATACGATCAGCTCTACCTTTAATTTCGACGAAGAAATTTACGCGGCTTATACTAATATAGCGTTCAATAAAGGCGAATGGGAAGCCAACTTCGGTCTTCGCTACGAAGATTCCCGCGCGACGGGTTACAGCGTCAATCACATCGGTCAAGATTCGACCATCAATCTGAATATTAAGCAGTTTTTTCCGAGTATTAGCCTAAATACGCCGTTTTTTGGGCCGCTGGGAACGAGTTGGTCGTATAGCTACCGTATCCAACGTCCCGGTTATTTCGATCTAAATCCGTTTCGGTACTTTTTGGATCCGTTGACGTCATCGCGCGGTAATCCGTTCTTGGTACCCGAATTCACGCACAGTGGCCAGATGTCGTTGACGTACGAAAAGCAACCGTTTTTCAACCTGTCCTACGATTACACAACCAATGTCCTCACTGAAGTCATTGAACAAGATGATGCCACGGGGGAAGCCTTCCAAACGGACGTCAACCTCGACCGCTACATTCGTTACGGGGGTAGCTTGTTTTTTCCACTCGATTTTATTGCTAAGCCCATTTCCGGCTACGGTGGGGTGATGGTTTTTTACCACGATTACCAAGCAGAGTACTTGGACAACGACTTTGTACAAAATCAGTGGACGACCAACGCTTTCCTCCAAGTGAACGTCAACCTTCCCGCCGATTGGAAACTGGAAGTGACGGGCTGGATGCAGGGAACTGGACTGGATGGCATTATCCGCTACGAAACTTTTTACGGACTGGATATGGGCATTCAGAAGAAATTCTTTGACGATAAGCTCCGCTTACAATTGAGCGCTGACGGTATTGTGCAAAAGTTCTTCAACGGCAAAGTGGACTACGCTAACCTCAACTTTGACATTCTGAGCCGCTGGGAAGCTCCCGTTGTCAACGCCCGTGTAACGTATAATTTCGGTAACCAAAGTCTGGAAGGCCGCAAGCGCCGCGAGTCTAGTTCGCAGGAAGAGCGCAATCGTGCCCAAGATAACTAAGCAGGACACGCTCCGATAAATCGGATCTACGGTAACAGGTAACAGGACAGCCCAATATTGCGGCTCCTGCTACTTGTTACCAACAGCGAAGCGCTCCTGCCACCCACAAGACCTGAACGTTTGATGATGTTTACACAAGCCAGCCCTAAGCGAGAGAACTAGGGTTGGTTTTTTTGCTTTGAGCGTAGCCACTGATCAAGTCTCTAAATCTTGGCGATAATAGACCTTGTCGCCCGCGGCCACACTTTTGGTGATCCAGGTGTTACCACCAATGACGGCACCTTTACCAATGACGGTATCGCCGCCCAGGATAGTCGCATTGGCGTAGATGACGACGCCATCTTCAATGGTGGGGTGACGTTTGATTTTAGCTAGCGTTTTTTGCACGCTGAGTGCGCCCAGGGTTACGCCTTGGTAGATTTTTACGTTTTCGCCAATCACTACGGTTTCTCCCAGGACGACTCCGGTTCCGTGGTCGATGCAGAAGCGTTCACCGATTTGAGCTGCGGGATGGATGTCAACGCCTGTTTGCGTATGAGCGTGTTCGGTGAGGATACGCGGTATGAGCGGTACGCCCAGTTGACAAAAGCGGTGCGCCAAGCGATAGACCGCAATGGCGTAAAAGCCCGGGTAGCTGCGGATAACTTCCGTTAAACTATTGGCGGCCGGGTCGCCCGCGAAGATAGCCGCAGCATCCGTTGAAATGAGGCGGTGTA
This sequence comes from Bacteroidota bacterium, assembly GCA_038748735.1. Taxonomy (GTDB): domain Bacteria; phylum Bacteroidota; class Bacteroidia; order Chitinophagales; family Saprospiraceae; genus Lewinella. The sequence goes on from JBCDIR010000290.1 coordinate 3,517, forward strand.
CTTCCGGAACTGATGCCATATACGTCTCCTCCAATGCGACTGGAGAGTCAGGTAACTGATCGCCGAGGGTTTCTAGTATAGCGTACAAAGCTTGGCGCGAGGTCGCCCACTGGTGTTGGAAGCCGCGAAAACTGGAAAAACTAGTATCCGCCAGTGCCGGGAAAAGTAAGCTGAGCAGCCCGTCTAACCAACGGCAGACCGTAGCGGAAGAGGGGACGCGTGGAGTCGCTTGGTGTTGTTGGTAGAGGTCTTGTAGGAAATTCTTAGTCATGGTACTCGTTTTGCTCGTGGTGGTACTCGCTCTGCTCACCGGAGAAGATCGGAGGGCGTAAGGGCGATACGCGTGAGAGCAGCTCCACCAGCTCGGCTGGCTTCATGCGTATCCCTAAGCCTTCGACCCAGCCGAAAAGTATTCAAGTATTCGGCACCCGCGAAGTCGCAAATAAGCGCTTGACGCTGTACTTACCCACTCCATTAGCAAAAACCATCATTAAGCCACCCATGATAGCAATATTTTTCATGAATTGGATGCCTTCCATTCTGCGGTCTGGCGGGACAAAATTCCAAAAATCGTGAACGATAAACGTTACGGGTACCCAGTATGCGAGTAGCAGTATAGCCCCCAGCTTAGCCCGGTAACCCGTTAGAATGAGTGCTCCGCCCAGTACCAAGCAAAATACCGCTCCGTATAACAACAAATCCTGTCGCCACGTCAGCCCGTGTTCCGTCATGATAGCCTTGGTTTCTTGCGCAAAATCCAGCGCGTCAACGGCCTCGTAGAAAAATATGAAGGACAGCAGGATGCGTCCCAGTAAGTCAAAGATGTTCTTCACAATTGATGTGGTCAGTTGAATGATTAGGTGTGTAGCTATAACAATGCGAAACTACGCTAGGATGTAGACAATAACAAGTTTTTACAGGTGGGGAGCAGGATCGCTCTCTCGACTAAGCCGAGATCGCTTTGGGTAGAGGGTGTAGGGACGCTGTCTCGTTTTCCAAACCGTGCTACCGTCCACCAGACCACCGAACTACCGACTCCCCGCATCACCATAAAACCGTTTCACCGCGCGCGCCACGTTTTGTCCGTCCATCGTAGCCGAAAGAATACCACCTGCGTAGCCCGCGCCCTCTCCGCAGGGAAACAGCCCTGGCACCGCATCGTGCATATACGTTTGGCGATTGCGGGGAATCCGCACGGGCGAACTGGTACGACTTTCCGTACCAATAACGGTCGCTTCCTCCGTGTCGTAGCGGCGCCTTTTTTTAACCAAAGGTTTTTCGGCGGGCGGGCTGCCCGTCGTGATG
>JBCDIR010000291.1:0-4815 GCA_038748735.1 Bacteroidota bacterium
ACCGCTTTTACCATTGGTCACAGTGTCACCCTGGCCTTGTCCGCGCTGGACATCTTTACGATTCCATCCAATATTATCGAGTTCCTGATACCCGTCACTATTTTCTTCACCGCACTCAACAATGTAATCGGTTCCAATCCGGCGGACAAACGGGGCAAAAAGAACAAGAACTACCTGATGGCCTTGTTCTTCGGCTTCATCCATGGAATGGGGTTTTCGAACTATTTCAAGGCGCTTTTGATGGACGCTTCGGACATAACTATGCCACTGCTGGGCTTCAATATCGGTATTGAACTGGGCCAAATTCTGGTGGTCTTCTTTATCGTCAGTATCGGGTACCTTTTCCTAAATGTCTTCGGCGTCAAACACCGGGACTGGAACGTCTTCATTTCTGGAGCGGCGGCTGGGGTGTCGCTGATTTTTATTCTGGAGAATAAAATATGGTAGGGGTGTTTTTAAAACAAATCCCAAATTTTCAGAAAAAATTGAAAGTTACTAAACCCAGATGGCCTTACTTTTGTTTTCACTAGCGTAAGGAGTGATGATCTATTTAGGATTATTCACTTGATGTAGTACCACGATTTCGCTTCGCGGCTTCTTCGAGGTTTTGGTTCCTTCTTTAGTGAAGCCATTAGCCTGATGCTAAATCAGGATAATGACAAGCTAAATAAGGAACTTAAGGCAAAAAATCGCCCTCCTGGCTCTCGGCTGAGCCGAGACCAGGTCAATAAATATGATGATGCGTACGGACGAACTCCTCCACCGGGCTTTACAATTAGACTTTCTGACGGCAGAAGAAGGTGTTTTCTTATTTGAAAATGCTACCACTGCCGAGTTGATGTACGTAGGCAACCGCCTGCGCCAGCACCACGTACCCAACCAGACGGTCACCTGGATTATCGACCGCAACTCGAATACGACCAACGTCTGTATCGCCAACTGTAAGTTTTGTAACTTCTACCGTCGCCCCGGCCACGAAGAGGCTTACATTACGACCATCGAGGAGTACAAAAAGAAGATTGACGAGACCTTTGCTTTCGGTGGCGAACAACTGCTCCTGCAAGGTGGCCATCACCCGGACCTGGGCTTGGACTACTACGTGAAACTCTTTAGCGAACTCAAGGAACTTTACCCCACGCTCAAGCTACACGCTCTCGGCCCGCCCGAGATTGCGCACGTGGCCAAGCTGGAAGGAATGTCGCACTACGACGTGCTCAAAGCCCTGCACGAAGCGGGTCTTGATAGCTTACCCGGTGCGGGTGCCGAGATTCTCAGCGACCGCGTCCGTCGTCTCATTTCCAAGGGGAAATGTGGTGGCGAAGAGTGGCTTGACGTCATGCGCGCCGCCCACCAGCTGCACATTACCACCAGCGCTACGATGATGTTTGGTCACATCGAAACTAACTTGGAACGCATGGACCACCTCGTACGGATGCGCGCCGTGCAAGCGGAGAAACCGGAGCGGGCCAAGGGCTTCCTTGCCTTCATCCCCTGGCCGTTCATGGACGAGGATACCATCCTCAAAAAAATCAAGCGCGCTCGTAATACGGTCACCGGAGACGAGTACATCCGCATGATTGCCATGAGCCGCATCATGCTCCCCAACGTGGTCAACATCCAGGCCAGTTGGCTGACGGTCGGCAAGCAAGTCGCTCAGCTCTGCCTCCACGCCGGGGCCAACGACTTCGGTTCTATTATGATCGAAGAGAACGTCGTATCCGCAGCGGGTGCGCGCTTCCGCTTCACCGCCGACGGCATCCAGGAAGCCATCCGCGAGGCGGGCTTCACCCCTCAACTCCGCAACCAGCAATACGACTACCGCGAGCTGCCGGAGCACATCGTGCAGCAGCAACTGGACCAAGAAGCGATGATCGTGGATTAGGCCCGGTCTTGCTTTCAGTAGCGAACCCAAAAATTAGTGATCAACGGTTAAAGTTTCAAGTCCTAACGACTGCTTATCAGTAAGTTAGTGTTGACGAAATATGCGATGTCCATTGACATTTTATATAGTTTTATTATCTTTCGACAACACTTTTAATCCAACTTACGATGAAATACCTATTAACCCTGGGCAGTCTCTGCCTTTTTAGCTGGTCAGTGCTCTTGGCATAAGACTTTTTGGGTGGGAGCACCTACTCTTTTAATACCTGTCAATTTGGTAGCTTTAGTGATACTGAATCCGCAGACGCCGTCGTGCCCACCTCCGATGGGGGCTATCTGTTGGTCGGTTCGGCGGATTTTGGGAACATAGGTGATTTTGACGGGCGGGTTGTCAAAATTGACGCTAGTGGCAATCAGCAGTGGTGTATCGGTACCAATATCATTGGCCAAGACTATTTTTACGACGCAGTAGAACTAGCGAACGAATACTACGTAGTAGGCGCAACGGTAGAAGAAGGAACAGGTGACTTACAGCCCTTTATTCGTGTTTACACCAGCAGCGGGGTAGAAAGAGCAGTTGATAGTGAACTCATTCCTCCCGACGCCGGAAAATTCCTCACCATCGAACTCACCTACGGCGGGAATATTCTGGTAGGTGGTTTTTACAATGACGGTTCTCCCGAAGGAGGGAATACGAATGGGTTTTACCAAGTCTTTGACCCCAGTTTGACAAGCCTGTTCGGACCTGTTTCCGTCGGCAACCAAGTGGCAAAAATCACGCAAAGCACCGACGGCAACTACTACATTTTTGGTACCACCTACAATGCTGCGGATCAGTGTAGTACCCCAGTCAGCGCCCCCGGAGAGTCATCCAATAGTGTAGCCGCACAGACCTTTGCCGGTGATGTACTGGTACGCAAAGCAGATCCCTTTCTCAATCTCCTTTTTCCCGACCTACAGATCGGCGGCGACAGTCCCGATTCTTTCGTGGACGGTATCGCCACGGCGGGAGGTGGTTTTGCTATTATCGGCAACGTGAGCTGTGTAGCACCCGGAGTGGGGGAGCTAACGGGGCCAAACAATATCGCTTTTCAAAACAACAACTTTGACCCCTACTGGCTCTATTCTGGCGACGCCCAGGGCAACCTCAATTGGCTGCGCGGAGACATCTCGCTGACGGGAGCTATCGATATCGCTAGTATACCGTTTGGATTGGAGCTGTCTTGCGAAGACCAAACTTTTATTGTTGCGAATAATGAAACCGGTTTTATAGGCCAGACGAGTGTGGACCTGTTCGAGGTCTCGGCTACCCAGCGTACTTTTTTGTCTAGCGGCAGCATCCCGGGCGTCTATACCGAAGGGCGCGACCTGGCGATCGGAAACAATGGGGAGAATGTCATTTCGGGAATTGGCGGCCTAGATGGTGCTTTCTTGCGATTCGGACCCGCCGAAAACTGTGCCGTCTGTGACCAGTGCGCAGAGGCTGATGCGTACCTGCCCACCGCCTACCAGTGTGAAACTTTCGAGACGTATAATGAAGGTGACGTGACGCCGCAATCCACCGTTTGGAGCCAGTGGCCATCTTCCACGGGCGATGCCCAAGTAACGTCCCTCAATGAAGTAAATAAGGTGCTCCAAATCAGCAGTAGCACGATCAATAATGACGTACTTTTTCGCCTGAACGGCAACGGGCCAGATGGTGACATCAATAGTGGCCGCCACCGCATTTCGTGGGAGATGAACATCGAAGCCGGGGCGACGGCTTACTACAATTTTCAGTACAATTTCGGACAGCTTGGCACTACGGGTAACTGGGCCTTTGAGGTGTTTTTTAACGACGACGGCACGGGGAATGTAACCAATAGCCAGGGATTCGACCAGCCATTTACCTATCCCGTTGGTACCACCTTTAAAATTGCCCACATCATTGATCTGGAGGCCAACCTGATGGAGTTTTGGGTCGATCATACGTTCCAACTCAGCATGCCCTACGACCAGTCGGCGGTGGCCAACGGTCTGGCGGCGGATATTGGTGCCATTAATTTCTACGCGGCTAGTAACAGTAGCATCTTCTACTGGATTGACAACATCTGCGTACGTACGCAGGGAACCACACCTGCCTGCGGGGGGGATGAACTTATATTCACGGTTAACTCCTACAACGGCGACGAAGTCTGTACGGACAATGGACAGGTCTTTGCCAATGCCTGTGATGCGGGTAACAATGGCTTATACGCCTTGCAGGAATACGGCGTATGCCTCTCCATCTGTGATTTTAATGCGACTTTCATCGGGCGTAGTGATGGAGTTGACTTTACGGGCCAGTGGAACGCTACTGATCTGTTGCCCGCCGAACTGTACGATAACCCTTGTATTGTAGATGCCTACGATGGTGACGTGCCCTTTCCGCTCTACGCGGATACTTACCTCTTCGACAACGAAGAAGGCGGTGACATCAGCGTACCGCTGAATACTGCACCGCCGGGAACCAATGTATTCATTTATCGTTGTGAGGGCGGTTTGATTGACAATTTAGACTGCGTGTCAGAATTGTCAAACGCTCCGGGTGGTCCCTATTACGTGGTTATTACGGGGACGCAAGTCGATGACTACACGTTTAATCTTTTTCCCAATTCGGATTGTCAGGTGAACCCTGGCTTCGAGTTCAGTTGCGCCAATCCGACCTTTGAGGGGACTATTGATTCCGATTTTTCCCAACTTTCTACCTTGCAGGAAACGGGTGGATACGCCAATTGCTACGGTGGACTGCGCACCTACGAAGGCGGAGAAGCCTTCTTCCGCTTGAATATCACGGAACCGACTATCCTAGATATTGATTTTGGGACCGCGGGCGGCGATGCGGGCCTGTTCTTGTTCAATTCCAATTGTGGTACGGGCTGTGTCAATTACGTCGAAGCACCTAATGGGGGAGGC
>JBCDIR010000292.1:0-4814 GCA_038748735.1 Bacteroidota bacterium
GCAGTACTTGCTGGACATAAAAAATCCCGAATCTTCGCACTCACGAAAATTCGGGAAATGTTGGTCCACTTCGTTGAACCGCGGGATCAAGTAAGCAACAGTAGCAGTAATAAGGAGGTAAACATCCCACTACCGCACGTGCAGCGCTTACTTAATCATCAACTTCTTCGTACCCGTTTCTCCTTTATCATTGGTGAATTGGAGCAGGTACATACCCTTTGGGTAGTTACTTACGTCGAGCGTCAGCGTGTTGCTGTTACCCAAGTTGACGCGCGTTAGCAGCTGACCCGTGAGGGAGAATAGACTCACGACGTGATCCGCCCGGAGGTCATTGTCGAAAGTAACGTTGAGCAAGTCCGTAGCCGGATTAGGCGCGATGGTTACTTTACCTAGCGTGGAGACTTCGTCCGTATTGAGGACGGCACTCTCTGTGCAAGAGTTGAAGAGGTAGATGTCTACAGTATATGCATCTCCTGCGGGAACGGTGATTCCACGGTTGAACCCGCCTAAGCCATTTCCGATACCATCACAGGCTTCCAAGTCAGCTTGATAGTTGTCATTACCGCCACCAGCTTCGGCGTTAGCCCAACCGGTACCGTTTGCATACTTCATCTCGTAAGTGCCGGCTGCCATAGATACCGTTAACGTGTAAACGCCGTCACCGTCATCATCTGTCAGCATGGCGTCCATATTGGAACCGGGTTCTTGCCACTCGCCACCGAGGCCAGCGTCGTCCATCCAATTACCAGTCGCAAAAACGCCATCCATAGAGACCGTTTGCTCGTTCATGTCTACCGCAAAAGTGACGCTCACTTGTGCGTGCACGGTCGTCAGACCCAGGGCTAAAATCAATAAAAAGTACAATTTTTTCATCTAAAAGGTATTTTGGTTAAAAAATGTTGTCCAAAATAAGGCATTTTGACCGTTATCAAAAGTTAATTCAGGGTGACGGGCAATAAAAGTTAGTGTTAACTTTACATTATCTACCTAACTGTCCTATTATCAATGACTTAGCGAATTGTCATTTTTTTGGGACAAAGAACGGTTCGGTCCGCTGAGATAGTTGTAAATTCGCGCACGGATGTAATACTCGCCTATGGTTCGTTATCTCAGCAAGGAGGAAGGTCGTTTGGTGGAGCTGGATCAGCACCGGCCACACTGCTGGGTCAATATTGAACCGCCGTTCACCCACGAGGAATTGGAAGAAGTAGCGCAGGAGTTCGACATTCCGCTCGACTTCCTGACGGACTCCTTGGACATCGACGAGCGCTCCCGCTACGAACGGGAAGAAGACGTGCGTCTCATCGTCCTCAATACGCCCGTGCTTAGCCGCGAGGAGGACGGCACGGACGGCATGTACATTACGGTACCCATCGGAATTATTCTGCTGCCAGATTACATTATTACCATCACTTCCGTGGAAAGCCCCGTGCTACGGTTATTTTTGGATAACCGGATCAAAAATTTCAACCCGAGCGACGAATCGGCCTTCGTGCTTCAAATTATGGAGCAAAACGTCTACCGCTTTTTGGTCTACCTCAAAAAGTTGAACCAAACACGTAACCTAAAGGAAAAAACCCTCTACACCGCCAGTCGCAATCAGGAATTAGTGGAATTGTTGAGCATCGAAAAGTCACTAGTCTATTTCGTGAATTCGTTGAGTGCCAACGAACTCCTCAAAATGAAGATGAAGCGGACGGATTTCCTCCAAATCCGCCACGACGAGGACAAGGCTGACCTCTTTGAGGACATCATCATCGACAATAGTCAGGCCCTGGAAATGTCGAACGTATACACCAACATTCTCAACGGAACGATGGACGCCTACGGCAGTATTATTTCCAATAATCTGAACCACACTATTCGTCGCCTCACTCTCATCACCATCATCCTGATGGTACCTACGCTGATCGCTAGTTTTTACGGGATGAACATCCAACTACCCGCGCAAGATCATCCGTACGCGGGGCTGTTTATCATTGTAGCTTCGGTTGTTTTGAGCCTGTTGGTAACGTGGTATTTTCAGCGTAAGCGGTTGTTTTAAGCATAAGTGCTTATATTACCGGTGGTTTTACGGTAAAACTTATACACCAGGTCTCTTCCAATGCCTCAATCTCTGATGTATGCAACGCGCATTCTACTGCTGTTTTCCATTATTGTTCTTGCTGATGGCCAACGCTGGTCAGGCTGCCGTACGCGCACCCAGTAGTGCAGTTCTGCCCCCGCTCACCCTAGCGGAATTTAGCGAATTATCACCTGACGAGTTGACGGAGTACGTTGGCCGAAAATTGACGTTGAAAGAGCGGCTGGGGCTGCGGTTATTGCGCCGTAAAATTCGCAAAGACCCCAGCTTTGGTCAGCAAAATTGGCGCACAAACGAAGCGAGCCTCCCCGCCGAAACGGACTGTGACCACCTCTTTTTACTGGACGGCACCAAGCTGCCCGTCCGCCTGGAATACGTAGGGCGGGAAACCGTCACCTACTACCGTTGTGAGGACCGTGAAGGAGAAATGTTTACCCTACCCACCAGTGAAACCCTCCTGATTCGGGATTTTCGCAACGTTAATTTATACCTCACCCGCGACCGGGAACAGCGGCGCTTTCTGCGCAAGGTAGTCTTGCAAAACGAACCCCACGAGCGGTCGGACCGCCTAGCTATCCTCGCGCTGGTAACGAGTGTGGGGAGCTTTATTTTACTGGTTGCCTTTTGGCCTTTGGGCGTATTAGGCGCGCTAGGCGCGATGTTCCTGTCCGGGCGCAGTAAAATGCGCTACAAGCATTTGGCCGAAAGCTACGACGGCAAAGACATGGCTTCGCTAGCGCAAATTATCAGTATTGTTGGGTTACTGATTGGGCTCATGTTATATGCTTTTACCTATCAAATGTAACGTGTAATTTGATAAAATAATAATCCACCCAAGGCCTCGGTATGACAAAGCAACCCACCAAAAGTGTCCGTTTTACGGCTTATGCACTCTTCGGTTTACTCCTGTTCATCGTAATAGTGTTGGCGGCTGAACTCTACGCCCGCAACCAAGCCGAATACGGGCGGGCGGGCTTCGTTTTTAGTGAAAAATTGATCTACCACCTGAGTCCGAAGATGACGGCCGAGAAAGCCTACGCCTGGGGTAAGGTAGGAAAGCCGCCTTTCACGCTGACGTTCAACGAGCAAGGTTTTCGTGGACCTGATTTTACCCCTGCTCCGCCCGAGGGGGTAAAACGTGTACTGGTTTTGGGGGACAGTTATACGGCGGGTTTGGATTATCCTTGGGAGGTGAGCTACGTAGGGCAGTGGCAACGAATGCTTAACGCAAATGGAGGGCAGCAGTACGAATTACTCAACGTCAGTTGCCCGGCCTGGGGAACGGATCAGCAGTACCTTTTTTGGCAAACAATGGGTCGAAAATTACAAGCAGACCACGTGGTTGTGCTCACCTCACCCAACGATGCACGGGAGGCGTGGAACCATAAGATGGTCTATTACGACGAAGAAATGGGGCGTTTAGCGACTAGGGACCCCGTCACTAAGATCAGCCGCCGTGAACGTCGAGGGTGGAAATGGGCCTCGCGTTCGTCGTTGTATCAACTACTACAAAAGAAGGTTTTCAAGACCAACTACGGGGAATTCGCCCGCGTATTCTGGTATTTTCCCGTTAATTACGGGGTAGAGGACAGTACCGATTGGGACCGACCGTTATTTCTGAAGCAGTCGTTAGCCGTTGTCGATACCAGCTACCGTCTGCTGGAACAGATGTACGCCGACGTAGCGAAAGATGCTGCGGCGCAGGGGGCGCAGTTTCACTTGGTGAAAATTCCCATACGCACCGAGTTTGACAGTACCTACGCTGACACTAGCTTGTTCCATCCGCAAATCGTGGAGCAACGCATGACTGCGATGAGTCGACGCAACGGCTGGAACTTCGTCAACCTTAACGCGGCCTTACGGGAACACCCTGACTTTCAGGACATCTTTATGGATTGGGAGTACCACTACGATGAAGATGGTCACAATTGGATGGCGGAGCAATTGTACGAGAAAGTGCAGTTTTGACGTGGGTAACAAAGCATTTCCGCTAAAACATAAAAATAAGTACTAATTTAAAACCCGGAACTAGGTTCGTCTTGCTAACTTTGACACGCTTTGCAAATTCGGGGCTAAATTAGGTTCGACCTACCATATGTTAGGCAGACTTAGCGCTTAGTTCGCATACACTGTATACTAGAAGCTTTCATTAAGCGCAACAAAAGCAACATGAGATTTGAGTGGGACGATGAAAAGAATAAGAGAAATCAAGAGAAACATAAAATCGACTTTGAAGAAGCCAAAACCATTTTTAGTGATGATAGTTCCATCGAATTTGAGGCAAGCCGAAACGATGAATACCGAGTTATTAGGATAGGGAAAACGGCAACTAAATTTATACTTTTTGTTGTATATACTATGCGAGGACTTGTAATTCGGTTGATCTCAGCTCGCCAGGCAAATAAAAAAGAGAGAAAGCTGTACATTGAACGCAAACTAAAAGCAAAAGATGATGAAAGTACTAACAGTTAAAGAAGCTGTTGATAGAGTATCTAGTGGTGAAGACTTGAAAGGGGTGATACTTGAAAAAGGATCCATGTTGCAAGTAAATGTGCGCGATGCAATGATATTGAGTCGTGGGGGGATTGTAATACCAGAAGAAAATCTATATTATGATGACAATGATATAGAATATGACGAGGAAATAGATGAACTAACAATAGGAAAGGAGATTACCCATTTGAGCTGGGAAGAGAAATCAAAACGATTCGAGAAGGCCAGTCAACGAAAA
>JBCDIR010000293.1:0-4808 GCA_038748735.1 Bacteroidota bacterium
ATCGAAGACCTCGTGACGGTAACGGTTACCAACAGTGTAGCTACTAATTACGTCTACTTGGTGACCGACGAAAACAACATCATTCTTGATATTTCAACCGAAGCCACGATTGACTTTGACGAGGCACCGAACGGGATTTGCCGCGTCTGGGGACTAGCTTACCAAGGCGACTTACTGGCAGAAGCGGGGCAAGATGCGGCGGCCGTTACGCTGGCTTCCGTCTGCTTTGACTTGTCCGACAACTTCATCACCGTTAATCGTACAGCGATTGATGGCGGCACGGTTTCCCTTACGGATGGCACTACCCTGACCTTCGCCTGTGGGGGCGATGGCCAGCCGGACTTCTTTACGTTTATCAGTACGTCTACGGCTACGGCCGACTATACTTACGTCGTAACGAACAACGAAAATACGATTCTGGCCGTCCTCGACGGGGACGCGATTGACCTAGAGGACGCAGCGCCGGGTACCTGCCGCGTGTGGGGCCTCTCCTACTCGGGTAACATCATTGCCCTAGCTGGACAGAACGCTGCTGAGGTGGCCCTCACGGATGCTTGCTTCGAGCTATCGAGCAACTTCGTGACCATCGTCCGCGACGAAGTAACGGGAGGCATGGTCAGCGTAACGGGTGGCGGCACCCTGGTGAACATCTGCCCCAACGACGATACGCCGGATGAACTTACGTTCGCTAATACGGGAACGTCGACGGGCCTGTACGGTTACATTCTGACGGACGCCAACAACCAAGTTATCAGCCTCAGCAACTCGGGGGTACTGGATTTCAACAACCTCAACGTACCGACGCAAGTGCGCGTTTGGGGCTTTGCCTACACCGGCTTAGCCAACCTGGGAACGGGTAGTGTGTTTGACGCTAGCAGTGATCGCTGCTTTAGTCTTTCGGACAACTTCGTGACCATCATCCGCGAAACGCCCGAAGGCGGCAGCGTCAGCACGTCAACGGGCGCAACCAGCCTCACGCTTTGCACGGACGACGGCATCGACGACAACGTCAGCTTTGACGTAAGTGGCGCCTCGAATACCGATTACGTTTACCTGATTACGGACGAAAATAACATCATCATTGACCTCCTGACCAATACCAACACGGCCAACTTTGAAGGCGCGTCGGCGGGTATTTGTCGCGTTTGGGGCGTAGCGTTTACGGGTACACTTCTGGCGCAAGTTGGCGATGATGCCGCAGCCATAGCGCTATCGGACGACTGCTTTGACCTGAGTGACGACTTTGTGACCATCACGCGCGGTGACTTGGATGCGGGTCGCATCATCACGGCTTTGGTGGAGCAAGATCGCTTCACTTGTCCCGGTGACGGACTAGCGGATTTGATTCAGTTTGACAGCATTGATGTTGCTTCCGACGGTACGTCCAGTTACGTACTAACGGACGAAAATAATATCATCATTGACCTACCAGCAACGGATGTCATTGATTTTGAAACGCTACCCGAAGGCGTCTACCGCGTGTGGAATTTGCTCTACACGGGCGACTTACTCGCAACTCTTGGTGACGATGCGGGCGCAGTAACCATCGCTAGCGGTTGCTTTGATCTTTCGGACAACTTCATCACGGTTACGAATATCGCACCCGTGGCCGGAACGCTCACTACCGACTTGGGCGATACGGTTACCATCTGCATTGGTGACAATATGCCCGATCCGTTTACGGTAACGGCCAACGGAGCGAGTGCGGCGGCTTACACCTTCTTAGTAGTGGATTTAGACAGCACTTTGATTGGCAATTTGGAAGGTCCAACCTTCGATTTTGATAACGCGGCTCCGGGCGATTGGTACATCTATGGCCTTTCGTACACGGGCGCACTTTCCGTTCTGCCGGGGGCGAATATCTTTACCGATCAGTTGGCTAGTGGTTGCAATGAACTATCCGATAACTTCATCTTCGTAGACAAGACCCAAGTGGACGGTGGGGCGCTCTTCACGGACGCTGGGGCGCAAGTGGTCTATACTTGCCCGGACGGCACTCCCGATATCGTCAACTTCATCAATAGCGGTAGTTCGCCAGAAGACGAATACCATTACGTTTTAACGACCCAGAACAATCTCGTACTCCAAATTTTGGACGGCAACACGATTGACTTCGAGGTAGCCGACGGCCTAAATGCGCTACGCATGTGGGGCGTTTCTTACACCGGCGACCTGAACCTGAATATCGGTAACAACATTACGACGGTGGATTTGTCCACGGGTTGCAACGTACTTTCGGACAACTTCGTCGATATCTTCCTTGACCAACCAGATGGCGGAATGCTCAGCTTTGAAGACGGCTCGGACAGCTTACGCTTGTGTCACAGCAGCTTCATGCCCGGCGTACAAGTGAATACGACGAGCACCTCCGTAGCGGGTTACGCGTATCTGATTACGGACGAAGACAACGTCGTACTCGAAGTGAGTGAAAGCAGCGATGGCTTTGTGAACTTCGACAATGTAACCCCTGGCACCTACCGCATTTGGGCCGTTTCTTACACGGGTAGCCTACTAGTAGAAGTCGGCGACGACGCAGCAACGACCACCTTAGCGAGTAGCTGTTTTGAACTATCGGACAACTTCGTGACGGTAGTACGTACGGAAACCCTCACGGGTGGTACCGTTTCGGACGTCAGCGGTGAAGAAGTCATCTACTTCTGCCCCAACGACGATGTATCCGACATTGTCATCCTCACGCACAACAGCCCTGATGCGAACTTACGCTACATCATCACCGATGATCAGGATCGGATTCTCTTCGGTGACGTAGAGAGTAACGTCATTAACTTCGACGTAGCCGACCCCGGTATTTGCCGAATTTACGGCATTTCCTACACCGGAGACTACAACAACCTGTTCATGGCCAATATCCGCGAAGCGGTGTTGTCCACGGACTGTTGGGCACTGTCGGACAACTACTTGACGATCGTACGGGAAACCCCCGAAGGTGGTACAGTAAGCACCGTGGACGGACTTGACATGGTAACCATCACGGCAGGTGACGGTAATGCAGACGAACTGACCTTTACCAATACGGGCGGTGAAAATGCCCCCTACGTGTACGTCATAACGGACGAGCAAAACGTCATTCTTGGTACTTCCGCAGACGGCGTCATCGACTTTGAAGGCGCGGGAGTAGGCACTTGCCGCGTGTGGGGTCTTTCCTATACGGGGAATATCTTGGTTGGCATGGGTGACAATGCGGGCACCAGTACACTGACGGACGATTGCTTTGACTTGAGTGACAATTTCGTCACGGTCATCCGCACGTCGAGTGGCAATATTGACGATAATGATACGGAAGGCTTTACCACTGAGACCGCAGTCCTCAGCCTGAACCTGTACCCGAATCCAGCCACCAGCCAGATCAACTTGAACGTTCAGTCTAGCGCTGATGTACTCGGTCCACAACAGAACATTCAGGTCTATGACCTTAATGGTATGTTGCTGATGAACCAAGCCATGGCGCCGAATACGCAGTCACAACTCAGCATCGACGTAAGCAGCCTCCAAGCGGGCGTTTACCTCCTGCGCTGGTACGACGGCCAGCAGGTGGTGCTGACGCGCTTTACGAAGTTGTAGGGTAAGCGCTACTGCTTTCACCGAAAAAGGAGACAAGCGCATTACTTATCCCGAATTTTCGTTAACGCGGAAATTCGGGATTTTTACTTTTTGTAGGTGCATTTCATTTTGTCGATGGGAATCTCCAGGTTTACCAAACTTTTTGGAAGTTTAGTAAACCGACTTTTTCGGACTATGCGACATTTTGAAATGTACCCCTTTTTTTACGCAAAGTCTGATATCGTCATAAGTAACTATCTTGCCAATATGCAAGCAGTACGCATCGGTTTATTGAGTGATACACACAGCTACTTGGATCGCAGCATCTTTGACTATTTCAACGAAGTAGACGAAATCTGGCACGCCGGAGACATCGGCGACCCAAGCGTGGCGGAGGAGTTGGCCGCGTTTAAGCCATTGCGGGCCGTTTACGGTAATATTGACGAACCCGCCCTGCGTCAACGCTTCCCCGAAGATTTATTCTTCGAGTCAGCTGGACTGTCCGTTTTTATGACACACATCGGCGGCTATCCGGGACGCTACAAAACTCGCGTCAGACGCTTGCTGGATGAGCACCAACCCCAGTTATACATCTGTGGACACTCGCATATTCTGAAAATTATGCCCGATGCTAAGCGGGGGCTGCTACACGTTAACCCCGGAGCTTGCGGACAACACGGTTTTCATAAGATGCGAACCGTCGTCCGCTTTAGTATCGCCACGGGAAAGGTGCAAGACATGGAGGTGATTGAGCTGGGTTTGCGAGGACGAATCGCTAATTCGTAAACCAGCCGTAACAGGAACAGTACGACTTACTACACAGAAAACTTTGGCCGCTACCGGTTCACATAATGGAAAATCAAATGGATAAAGCCAGCATCAAGGCCAAGATTATCACCGAAATAGAAAAGACGGTCCAAAAGATTGCCGAATACGAAGAAATGTCATCGCCAGTATCCCCCGATGACGCCATTGGTCGCGTATCGCGCATGGATGCGATCAACAACAAGAGTGTGACGGAGGCTGCCTTGCGCCAAGCCAAGGACAAACTCAGCAAACTCCGTCACGCCCAAACTCAGGTCGACGAGGAGGGTTTTGGCAACTGTAAACGTTGCGGTCGTCCCATTCCCATCATGCGGGTGGTACTGATGCCGCAAAGCCCCTACTGCGTGAATTGCGCGCGCTAATGCTTTGTCAAGTTTGAAAGAAGGGGTTAGGTGTCAGCAGATTTTGTGGCCAATCAAGGC
>JBCDIR010000294.1:0-4801 GCA_038748735.1 Bacteroidota bacterium
ATTACGTTGATCTCTATTTAATTCATTGGCCCGTTAAAAGTAAATACAAAGCCACCTACAAAGCCTTAGAAAAATTATACACCGAGGGCCGGGCAAAAGCTATTGGTGTTTGTAATTTTAGCGTTACCCAATTAGAAGATTTGATGGGACATAGCCCAATCATTCCTGCCCTTAACCAAGTAGAAATGCACCCGCATCTAAGTCAAAATGAGCTATTGGGATTTTGTACAACCAATAACATTCAACTCGAAGCGTGGAGACCGATAATGATGGGGGAAGTTTTACAGATTCCTGAACTCATTGAAATCGGGAAAGCTCACGATAAATCCGCTGTGCAAGTAGCATTGCGGTGGTTAATACAAAGAGGAGTAGCGGCCATTCCAAAATCTACCAATCCTAAAAGAATAGCGGAAAATTTCCAGGTGTACGACTTTGAATTAAGTCCCAATCAAATGGAAATCATAGCGTCCCTTAATCAGGACAGACGGTTAGGAGAAGATTTATCGCACATTGAATAAACAACTCATTGTGAAGTAGATGGTTTAAACACCCCTACTCACTACACTTTGATAAAAAACAAACTCCCTCAAAACCATGAGAAAACCGCTAATTTTAGTTACCAACGACGACGGCGTCACTGCCCCCGGCATTCACGCCCTAGCCGAAATGGCCAGCGAACTGGGCAAAGTCGTCATCGTCGCGCCGGATAGTCACCAATCTGGCCAAGGCCACGCCGTAACGCTGGACCGCCCGATTTTTCTCCGCCCCAGCAAAGCGTTCACCCAATTTGAAGCTTACGAATGCTCCGGCACCCCCGTGGATAGCGTCAAACTGGGCAAGCAAGTGGTCTGTAAAGACCGGGAGATTGCGCTCTGCGTTTCGGGTATCAACCACGGTAGCAATGCCGCTATCAACATCCTGTACAGTGGTACAATGTCGGCGGCGATGGAGGCTTCCCTGGAGGGTATTCCGTCCATCGGCTTTTCGCTCCTGGACTGGCGCTACCAAGCTGATTTTCAAGCCGCGAAGCCGTTTATTTTGCAGATCATGCAACAGGTCCTGGACAAAGGTATGCAGCACGGCAGCCTCATCAGCGTCAACATTCCGCAGCTGCCTCGCGAAGAACTCAAAGGCATTAAAGTGTGTCGGCAAGCTGAGGCACGCTGGGTCGAGGAATTTGCGGTGGGCCACAACCCACGCGGTCAGGAATACTACTGGATGGCGGGGCAGTTTGTCAACAATGATCCTGGTGAAGATACGGATGTAGTAGCATTGGAAAATGGCTATATCTCCGTGGTGCCATCCATGCACGATATGACGAATTATCCAGCGCTGAAGGACGAACACTTATTAGCACTTGAAAAGAACAAATTTTAGTACTGTTTAAAAAATTAATCTTTCGGTTTAGTTTCGGTGAAAACGACCAAAAACGCTTGTGATCACGCGCTTTTTTTGCCCGCTTTAACCGAAAGCCGAAAGCTAATTTTATTCAACTATATGTAAATGGTCTACAAAAACGATAAAGCCTGGGTCGGATTACTAGCGGGCTTGATCATCCCCTTCGTGGGCTACGCAATTCTGCTGATGGTCCTAGAGTACCTCGGTAGCATTGACGCGCTAACGAATCGGCGTCTAAACTTCAACTTTGCGAGTCGCACGACGGCCATTTTAGCGCTGGCGCTAAACGTGTTGATTGCCGTTCCCTACTTCCGTAACCGCCGGGCGAACGAAGCGATCCGGGGTGTACTGATTGCGACGATGTTGTACGGGGGGGCGTGGCTCTTTTTCTTCGGTCGTCAACTGCTGTATCCGTCGTGAAGTACTATCTAATCGCGGGCGAAGCTTCCGGAGATTTGCACGGTGCCTACCTCATTCGTGCTCTTCAGCAGCAAGATCCGACCGCCGATTTCCGCTGCTGGGGTGGTGATCTTATGGCTGAGGCCGGGGCCGACGTGCGCAAACACTACCGCGAGCTGGCCTTCATGGGTTTTGCGGAAGTGATTCGTAATTTGCGAACCATCTTACGGAATTTCAAAACCAGCAAAGCCGACGTACTCACTTACCAACCGGACGTGCTCATCTTGATCGACTATCCGGGCTTCAACCTGCGGATGGCGAAGTGGGCGCATGCGCAGGGCATACGGGTGTTTTACTACATCTCGCCCCAGGTTTGGGCCTGGAAAAGCAGTCGCGTCAAGCAAATTCGCGCCTACGTGGAGCGCTTATACGTAATCTTACCGTTTGAGCAAGCGTGGTTTGCGGAGCGCGGTGTCGAAGTGGAATACGTAGGCCACCCACTGCTAGATGTAGTGGCTGATTTACCACCCGTCGGCGATTTTCGTGCGCAATACGGACTGGATGAGCGGCCCATTGTTGCGCTTTTGCCCGGTAGCCGGAAACAGGAAATTGATCGAATGCTCAGCGTCATGCTGGCGGTGGCGCAACGCTTTCCGAGTCATCAGTTCGTGGTGGCGGGTGCTCCGGCACAAGCGGCCAGCTACTACCAGTCGTTATTCGTACGTTATGGCTTGCCATCCAACGTGAGCTTGGTGGAAAATGCAACCTATCCCCTACTCCGTACGGCGCGGGCTGCGCTAGTGACTTCGGGTACAGCAACGCTGGAAACGGCCCTGCTGAACTGCCCAGAAATCGTCTGCTACCGTGGCAGTAGTATCTCCTACGCCATTGCGAAACGGATTGTGAAAATCAAATACATTTCGTTGGTCAACTTGATCGTAGATCAGCCTTTGGTACTGGAATTAATCCAACACGATTTTGAAGCCAATCGCTTGGAACAAGAACTCCAAAAATTGTTAACAGCAGCCGAACAGTCGCGGATCAAAGCGGGTTACCAACAACTGCGACAACAACTAGGTGGTGGCGGAGCGGCAGACCGCACGGCTAAGTCGATGGTACAGCGGCTGCACACTGGAGCTACTCCCCCAACCACTGCTTGAAGGCTACCGATTTGTCAGAAGATACAAATACCTCAAAACGCGGCGGTGGCTGCAAAGTCAAGCGCAGACGACTCTTAGAAAGTTGCCGAGCTTCTTCTACGGCATCAATGTGTACGATGACTTTGCGGTTGATTCGGTAAAACTGGGTTTGGTCCAAGGTAGGGAGCAAGCGCTCCAGGGTGAAGTTGATGTCGTAAGTCCTCCCGTCCTTGGTCGTTAAGAAAGTGTTCCCATCGTCCGAAAAGAAGTAGGCCACGTCACTCAGGTTGACGGACCGGATTTTGGCGCCCGCCGAAACGACGAAGCGCCGGGGTGTTTGTCCAAAATGAGCCGCCAGCGCAGTATAATCGACCGAAAAAGTAGTGCTACCCGTAAAGTAACGCTGGTACTTATCCAGGGCTTTTTGCAGTGCTTCCTGCGTCACGGGTTTGAGTAAATAATCTACACTGTTGTGCTGAAAAGACTGGATGGCGTACTGATCGTATGCCGTGGTAAAAATGACGGGCATTTCCAAATGCAGACGAGTGAATAATTCAAAGCAATTACCGTCGCCGAGGTGAATATCTAGTAGGAGTAAATCCACTTGCTGCGTATGCTTCGAGAGGTAGGTCACCGCTTCCGCTAACGAGCTGAGGTGTGCTACTACCGATACTACGGGTTGCGTAATACCATCCAACAAGCGGCGCAACTTATTGGCCGCCAGGAGTTCATCTTCAATAATTAATACTCGAATCATGTTGTTAAAGTAAGCAGGGGAAGTTTGGCAAAATACGTATCCGCTTCTGCGTAAAAGCGGGGCATTCGGTCTGAAATCAAGCGGTATTTACGCTCTAAATTGCGTAAACCAATTCCCGCTCCGGCTTTGGGAATAGGAATTTTTTGTAGGTTGTTACTGATCGCTAGCATTTCCTCCGCCTCGTAACGTACGCAAATAGATAAGGGATATTCAGGAGAAATCACGTTGTGCTTGATCGCGTTTTCAAACAGCACTTGCAAACTCAGTGGCGGTACGTACCGATCTTGCACGGTTTCCGGAACGATCACTTCGACCCGCAAATTATCGCCAAACCGAATACGCTGTAAAAACAAATAAGACTGTAAAAACGCCAGCTCCTGACGTAGGGTAACCACCGTTTCTTCGTTGATCTCCAAAACGTAGCGGTACACTTTGGCAAAGTGTTGAATGAAAAGGTCTGACTTCGCTAGGTCTTCGTGAATCAACTCCGATAGTACGTTCAAACTATTGAACAAAAAGTGCGGATTGATCTGCTGTCGTAAAACGTGCAATTGGGATTTAATTTGCTCCTTTTCCAACTGATTAATCGACCAACGCAACGCACGATTACGGCGCGTAGCGGCCCAGATTTCTAGTAACGAAAAAACCATTCCACACTGAAAAAACGAAAAGATAAAAACAAACAAGAAATTTCCCTGCAAGGCACGCATTGCTAGTGGAAAGGGAAAAAGCGCGTTGATTGTGGCCGAAACGTAAGCTACGCTCAGCCCAATCAACACGCTCAACAACAGTCGAATAGAGACGAATTTTTCGTTGTAGGGAAAACGCTTCGATAATACTTCAATCACTACGGAAAATACGGCAACGTAGATGCTAAAATTCACGAAACCGCGAATAGCAATATTTTCAATGGTGCGCCAGTACAGCGTGTTGATTTCTCCCGTAGAAATAATGATAACGGAAGAAGCAATCAGTACATTGATGACCCAGAGCCCAAGAAAAAAGAACAGGCGATTGCGCCAAAATTCGCTCGTGTATATCCACAATGAATTAGAAGGATCAATCATTCAACATTTTTAACGTGATCGACTGCCGAGTTTGGTTCAAT
>JBCDIR010000295.1:0-4801 GCA_038748735.1 Bacteroidota bacterium
AAAAAAATGACCATACAAACCATCCTCACCCACCTAGAAAGCGTAGCGCCCCGCGCCTACCAAGAAAGCTACGACAACGCGGGCTTGATCGTCGGTGACGCGGCGGCAGAATGCACGGGAGTCCTCACCTGCTTGGATGCTACGGAAGCGGTGATCGACGAGGCCCTAGCCAAGGGTTGCAACTTAGTGGTAGCCCATCACCCGATTGTGTTCAAGGGGTTGAAACACATCACGGGCCGTAACTACGTAGAGCGCGTCCTCCTCAAAGCCATTCGCAAGGACATAGCGATCTACGCCATCCATACCAACCTCGACAACGTCTACGCCCGGGGGGTAAACGCCAAAATAGCCGCACGACTGGGCTTGCAAAATACGCGAATACTGGCCCCCAAAGCGAACTTACAAACGGCAAGCATCTGGGCCGCCGCCGAGGATATGGAAGCGTTGGTCCAGGCCCTCCAAGACGGACTAGCTGGCCCGCAAACCCCCCAATCCGCGCTGGACTTGATCCAATTATCCGCCACCGCGACGAGCGTGCAAGTCGCCTACCCCAGTGCGGCTAGTGGACGTTTGCGTAATATTGTGCGCAAGTTCCCCAGCGCTCAGCTGATTTCCGCTGCGGGAGGGCAAACTAATCCGCTAGTAGGCTCGGGAATGGTGGGCGAATTACCTGACCCCATGCCAGCAATGGACTTCCTCCGCTACTTAAAAGATCGGATGCAGGTCGGTTGTGTGAAGTATACGCCACTCCTCGACCAACCTGTAAAGCGCGTCGCGTTATGTGGCGGCGCGGGGGGCTTTTTGCTGGGGGCCGCCAAAGGCGCTGGGGCGCAAGTATTCATCACGGCGGACTATAAATATCACGAATTTTTCGACGCAGATGGGCAGTTGGTCATTGCCGATATTGGCCACTACGAAAGTGAGCAATTTACCATCGAACTACTCGCTGAGATAATCCGGGAAAAATTTGGTACTTTTGCGGTTCATTTGATGGAAGTAAACACCAATCCGGTACAATACCTGTAACTTCTTCTGTCTTTGAGGTGTTTTAATAAAGGTCAGCATTCGACCTGTTTACTGTATACTAGGATTCAAAATTGCATTTTGCCAATGGCAACCGAAAAGACCATAGTTGAAAAATTAGAAGACTTGTACAGCTTACAATCCATTGATAGTAAGTTGGACGAACTCGAAATCTTGAAGGGAGAGCTACCCATGGAGGTAAGCGACCTTGAAGACGAGATCACAGGTCTGAATACGCGCGTCGGCCGCCTGGAAAGCCAGATCCAGGACATGGAAGGCGACATGACACAGCACGAGCGCAACATTGCCGAAGCGGAATCCCTCCTGGATCGGTACAGTGCTCAGATGGACAATGTGAAGAACAACCGCGAGTACGAAGCGCTCATGAAGGAGCAAGAGATGCAGCGTTTGGAAATCCAGTTGTCTAATAAGAAGATCGGTGGTATCAAGCGGGATCTCGAAGCTAAAAACGAGACCTTAGCCGCTACCCAGGACCGCCTCGAAAAGAAGAGTGCCGAACTAGCGGAAAAGAAAGTCGAGTTAGAAAAGATCATCGAAAAGACGGAGAAGGAAGAGCAGAAATTGCGCAAAGCTTCCGACAAGGCACGCAACGCTATTGAAGCGCGGCTGCTCAAGTCTTACGATCGCGTGCGCGGGAACTACCGCAATGGTCTGGCCGTAGTAACGGTCGAGCGTAATGCCTGTGGGGGTTGTTTTAACCAAATTCCACCCCAAATTCAGTTGGAAATTGCCCAACGTAAAAAAATCATCGCTTGTGAGCACTGCGGTCGCATCCTCGTTGATGATGTTACGGCAGGCTTGAAAGAAGTCGAAGCCTAGACAAGCTGCAAAGCCGCCCCGCCCCCGGAGCGGCTTTGTTGTTTTATCAATCGGTCATTCTCCCCAAAACCATGTATCCTATTGCACTGCGTTTCCTACTGACGCTGGTTGGTAGCTGTTGGCTCTGGACGGCAGCGGGTGCGGGTTATTTTGCGTATCACGAACGCGCACGACTCATCTACGAGCGCATCACAGAACTGCGCCTGGCGGAAGCCACTACGCTGATTGCGCAACTCCAAAAGGACGAACCGGATAATTTGGCCGCCGTTCACTTGGCCAATTACGTCGACTTTTTCACCGTTTACGTTTCCGAAGACGTACAGACGTACCGCCGTTTGAAAGTCAACCGGGAGCTGCGCTTGAAGCGCTTGGCCGACGGGGATACGCAGTCCCCCTATCTGCTGTACAGTCAGGCGGAAATTCGCTTGCACTGGGCGCTACTCAAATTCCGCTTCGAGGACTATCTGTCCGCTTTCACGGATATTAACCGCGCGCACAAACTATTACTAAAAAACGAAGCACGCTTCCCCCATTTTATTGGCAACAAAAAAGACCTGGGTATCCTGCACGCTGCGGTAGGCACTGTACCCGACAACTACCGCTGGGCCTTAGAGCTAATCAGTAGCTTAGAAGGAACGGTAGAACAAGGCAAACGGGAAGTAGAAATGGTGCTCAGAGACGGTGCCGCCGCGGATTTTCCTTTTATGCAGGAGACGCAAGTGCTGTACAGCTTTTTACTGCTTCACCTGGACGGTCGCCCGAAGGCGGCCTGGGCTGCGTTGGAAGATGCGCAATTGCGCCCCAAAGAAACGCCTTTACACGCCTTCGTACTGGCCAATGTCGCCATGCGCACGGGACGCAACGAGGCGGCTATCCGCTGGTTGAGTGCCGCACCCAGAGATCAGCGTTTTTTCCCAATCCCCTTCCTAGACTATATGTTGGGAGTAGCCAAACTGCGCCGGCTTGACCCCAGTGCTAAACGACACTTACTGTCTTTTCTAGCGGCTACGAAAGGCCGTCACTACATCAAAGAAGCTCACCAAAAAATGGGTTGGGCCGCTTTATTGGAGGGTCGCCCGTTGGAGTACCGCCGCCAAATGCGACTGGTTACCCAAAAGGGGACGGACGCCGCCGGGGGCGACCGAAATGCGTTGCGCGAAGCAACCGCCGGAAAAATCCCTCAACTTGATTTACTGCGCGCCCGCTTACGCTACGACGGCGGCTATTATCAGGAAGGTCTAGACCTACTGAATGGCCTGACCTTTAGCACCCTGACCGACGCTACGAATCAGCTAGAGTATACCTACCGAAAAGGACGGTTATTACAGGGTTTAGAACGCTACGACGCAGCACTTGCCCAGTTCAATACGACTATCGCTACGGGGGCGGAAAACCCCGCATTTTTTGCCTGCAACGCCGCCTTACAAGCGGGCTTGGTAGAAGAAAAGCGCCGACGCTACCCCGCCGCGAAGCGTTATTTTCAGCGCTGTCTCGCTATTCATCCTGACGAGTACCGCACCGGTCTCCACCAACAGGCAAAGGCCGGGCTGTCTCGCTTGCGTTAGGCTCCCTTGCGCCGCGTCACCTTCATGATCCCCCCCTTGGCCATGATGTCCGAGCGCATTTGAAATGCTTTATCCGCACGCGTGCGATTACTGGCGCGGTAGGCTTCCCAACTAGAATAATCGTTTTCCAGTGCGATCATTTCTTGCAGTACGGCCCAAAACTCCCGTGGAGATTGGTAAGTACGGCTCTCACCCGGCTCGAAAGATTCTGCTTCTTGGCGACCACTGGATACTTCCCGCTTATCCATGGGTGCGGGTGCAGTCAGGGTGGGTAAGTCAAACTTTTGACGAACCTCCGTGCGGTCGGCATAATCGTTATAAGCCCCCGCAAGTTCGCGGTCGCGTACGGTAGCTTCGGCAGCTAGGGCGTGGTTAGCGACGGTGTACTCCGTGCCTCGCTCTACCTTGCGGCTCACGTGGCGGCTGTACATCTGTTGGTCGTAAGCGGCCAATTGGTGGCTGCGAAAAATGCGGCGGAGTTGCGCACCGTCAAAACCCGCTAGTTGTAACCCCTCAAACCATTCTTCACTATTGGCAATGTACTTCATGTGGGCTTTGGCTTCCGCCGAAGCGGCCTGACGCACCGCAGCCAAATAGGCGGATACGTCGGTGGCGGTCATACTGGCGTCTCCTTGCCCTTCCTGTAAAAAGTAAACACCCGTTGCTAAGATAACGCCCGGCGAGATGGTCTCCTGCTCGGCCTCTAAATAGGTAGACGCCGCATTGACTTGTATCCAATCTTCAATTGCCCGTCCGGAGATAGCACGTTGGTGCCGGGGCGCAGTGCGAGCGGGCCTACTAGCGCGGTCTGCTGGTGCGGGCCGACGGTCTGCAGCTACCGTACGCTGACCCGTAGCGGGCGCCGCAGGGCGAACACGGACCATCCGCTCGTCCGCAGCGGGGGCGGTCAAAGTGGATTGCTCGGCTACGCTGGCCATTGCTACCTGCTCCGTTATGGGCGTATCCGGCGCTGAGTCAAAATTCGTAGTGGCTACGTACCCCGCACCTATAAATACGGCGAGGCCCATCCCAATCACTTGGGCCAGTTTTAGAATCACGTTCATTGTCTTTGTATTAAGGATAAAAAAAATATGTCTTTCTAAAATTAAGAAAGCGCTAGCAATTGCTCCTAGTTTCGGGCAAGCATTTGAGGATTTGGTAGGCTAGGCCGCCGTAGAGGGATATTTATAGCCGGAAATGGCGGGGTCGATTCAGAGAATTTATGGTCTAAATCCTAATTTTCACGCCCGTGCTGATGCTCATATTGTGAATACGATCTCTGAACGGACCGACGGCTTGCTCTTCGATGATCGAAACGGAGCGGCGGTAAGTCGGCTGGATAAAGCAGCTCAGGCGGTGATTGAAGTAGCGCT
>JBCDIR010000296.1:0-4798 GCA_038748735.1 Bacteroidota bacterium
CGCTGCGTTGCACTTCGCTTTGGGTAGTAGGTAAAAGGACGCTGTCTTGTTTTTCAGGGCGTCACGGTCTAGGCGACAGGAGTGTCTTGGTAGTGGGATCGCTGCGTTGCACTGCGCTGTGGGTAACAGGTAGCAGGACGCCGTCTCGTTTTTCAGGGCGTTACGGTCTAGGCGACAGGAGTGTCTTGGTAGTGGGACCGCTGCGTTGCACTTCGCTTTGGGTAGTAGGTAAAAGGACGCTGTCTTGTTTTTCAGGGCGTTACGGTCTAGGCGACAGGAGTGTCTTGGTAGTGGGATCGCTGCGTTGCACTGCGCTGTGGGTAACAGGTAGCAGGACGCCGTCTCGTTTTTTCAGGGCGTTACGGTCTACTCGACAGAAATAATTGCACACTAACCGAAAACCGTACCACCGTATACCGTGCTACCGTACCACCGACCACCGACCACCGAAAAACCGATCACCGGCAAACCGTCTACCGCACCACCGTCAGGCAAAGAAGGACAATTTCAACAAAAGCCTCGAACTGTTACACCAGAAATCAAGCGTATACGTTACCTTTAGCACCGATGCAAAACATCATTGAAAAATACCGTCCCCTCCTCGTCCAAATCGCTACGCCGTACAGCGTGGGCGGTACTGGTTTTTTCCTGGCTGACCAGCAGTTGATTGTGACCAACGAGCACTTGGTACACGACAATGTGGAGGTCATCGTCGAGGCGGAGGCTATTCCTCGGCAGATGGCGCAGGTGGTGTACTGTGATGCCTATTACGATCTGGCCTTACTGCGTTTGGCACAACCTGTGGACCTGCCGTCCTTGCCTTTTCACCGGGGGGAAGATCCGCGTCCGGGCAGGGCGGTCATAGCCATGGGACATCCCTTCGGCCTGCGTTTTTCGAGTACAGTGGGCAACTTGTCCCACAACCATCGCAAACAGGGTGATTTCTATTACTACCAACACGACGCGGCGCTAAACCCCGGCAATAGCGGTGGCCCGCTGATTGATGATAGTGGCCGCTTGATCGGCATCAACGTTTTTGAGATCGAAGAGGGACACGCCCTGGGCTTTGCTTTGCCCGCCGTATTTGTAAAGGAAACGATTCGTTGCTACCTAGCGGAGGGGCAGCAGGAGGTAGCAGCGCGCTGCTCTTCTTGCCGAAGCGTAGTCCGGGCCTCGCAAAAGCAGACGGCTTACTGTCCGAACTGCGGCGCAGAACTGCGCCTGCCCTCCGAAGCGGAGGTGTACGAACCCATCGGTACACCTTATACCATTGAACAATTACTACAAGCGCTGGGGCATAACGCTAAGCTGACGCGCCGTGGCGTGAATAAATGGGAAATTCAGGAAGGGAGTGCGCGCATCACCATCGTTTACCACGAAGATACGGGCCTAGTGACGGGCGACGCACACCTGTGCCGCTTACCGAGCGAAAAAGTGGGAGAACTATATACCTTCTTGCTGCGCGAAAACTACCAAGACGACGGCCTGACCTTTAGCGTCAAAGGCCGCGACATCATCCTCTCCATTCTGATCTATGACCGTTACTTGGAGGTAGACACGGGCAAAAAGCGCTTCCAACACCTGTTCGAGCGGGCTGATTATTACGATAATGTGCTGGTGGAAGAATACGGCGCGCTGTGGAAATATAATACCACGACATAATACGTATCGGGATAGGCCGATGTGCCTATCCCGACGCGTATGTTCCTAAAAAACGTAATGCAAACTCAGCTGTGTCTGGCCTTTGGCCCAGTTTACGGTCGTTTGATTCATCCAACCGCCCTGTACGCGGAGGCCATCGGAAATATTGTAACCTGCGCCGAGGTAGGTACGATTACGATCGAAGAACTGTACTTCGCGGCCATCGCCGATTTCGCGTTCGCCGTTGATGAAAATTTCGTTGTAGAGCGCCAGATAGATCGTTCCTTTTTCCAGTTCGGTACTATTTAATGGTACATTAAGGAAGAGATTGTAGCGATAACGCGTACGCATGTCCTGATTTTCTACCCAACGCTGCTCGTAGCGGAAGCGGTGGGTGAGTAGAAAGCGACTCCCGACGCGGTGGGGAATGAGCGCCTCCTGATAGATCCGGTTTTCGACGACGTTATTCTTTTCTTCGCCGAATTGTCCCGTAGTAATGTTGGCGTACCCCAGGGTGAAGAGGATGTTAGCGTTCTTGGGGGTGTACGTAACGCCCGTCCGCAGGAGAATTTGCTCTAGATCAGAACCTAAATCCCAAAAACGAAATTGGTAATCTCCCTGTAAACCGAATTGGCTATTCTCAAATTTTTTCTGGGCGAAAATCATGTACCAGGCTCCAAGTTGGTCACCGTCTACCGTTTGAGCTTTTGTTGTAGTGGAGCAGATGCAGAGCATTGCCAGTGCAATAATCAATTTTTTCATAACGTAATTAAAGGAACTAGAAGAGCGTACACCGTATTTCCCTACACCTCAAGTCACTACTACGCTCCTCGGGAAATACTGGGCACCAGGCCGCTAGTGTACGCTCATGTCTTTGTTCACGTGGATAAAATACTTGTTTGAAGTCAATTCGGTGGAGAAACCCGTGTAACGACATTTAGTTCTTGTCGCGCTGTAAATAAAACACCGCTAAACTACTGATTCTCAATACTTAAAATAAAATAGTGTAATAAACTATGCGGAAGAACAAGATGTTCGGTACGGTACATTTTTTTAACAGAAAGAGATCGTTTTTTGATAAAACTCAGACATTACTGCAGCCATTTGTTCAACAGCAAAAATTCATGCGAAAATGTGATTTTTCATGTTGAATCACCACCCTTCTTGCTCCTTCGGATCGCTATATTTCACAACCAAACCATTCCCTTTGACGTCTCCAACAAGATGCGGATACTGGCCAGTGAATGCTTTTGTACCGGGTTAGTAACGCCCAATTGACGAAACAAATGCGCCACCCGTTCAGGCGTCGGGTGCGTGAAGACGATTTGTCGCAAGTGACACGCCTGCGCCAAGCTCGCCGTCGGATGAACGGAAGCCGCCCCCCAAGCCGTGATGAAAGGGGCGATCTCGACCACCGGCGCAGCAAGCGGTAACGTCATTTGCCAAGCCAATTGATCGCCCGCAGCGGTTTGTCGCTGCCCCCCGTGAATAACGCCCATCCCAGCATCGTACGCCCGTAGTGTAGCTGCCTCCGCGATGAGGTCCTGACTTTTCAGCGACCACCGGGTAATACGAGCCGTTGTAATCAAGTCTACGCCCATCCAACGGGGGGACGATATGGTCTCGTTCTCCACATCTGCGGCAATTACCTCCAAGTAACAACCCTCCCCTACGTTTAGCAGCGCGTTTTTAGTACCTTGATCACGGTGATAGCCACCAAAAGTAGGGCGTACGCCTAAACGCTCGCTTAGGTCTTTCGTGGCTGCCTCCAGGTCAGGGACAGCGTAGACGATATGGTCCACGTAGTGGGTTCCTACTTGCATGGCTTCTTGATTATCAGTACTTTTCAACAACAAAAAACGATGTTTGGTGTAAGATGTAAAGTTGCAATAACCAGTACAATGAAAAAACTGCTCCATTTACCCATTCCGACTTTATGGTCGCTCCTGTTATTCATGGCGCTACTCGGCACGGGTTGCCCCGAAACGATCACCATTGAAGAACCACCGACTCCTCCCATCGTGCAAGACTTGGGTCTTCATCAATTGAGCACCGATGCGCGGCAGTTTGTGCCTTATCAGTCCGTCCGTGAGTTGGTCTTTATTGGTGCCGACAGCACTTTCTACGACTTTACGATGACGGCACCGCTCTACGAAACCAATAAAGTATTTACGGAGACTTTTCCCCACCCAACGCTCGAAGGTCAGAACGTGACCTACTCCTTCACTACGGATGTGCAACGGTATTCCTGGGTCTGCAACGAACTCGGAGCCATCATTGAGGTAGAGGTACGCGGCGACTTTTGTGACGACCCCAAACTAAAAACGGAAGGCATCCTCTTTGATTACTTGCGGATAAGAGGCACTGGTTTCAATCACGGCGACCTCACCCTTGCTACGCCGAGCATTTGGTATAACCTAACAACCAATAGCTTCTGTGGTGATGGCCAACTCCTTCCTACTTACACGGCCCTCGGTTACGAATATAGCCAGGTATTTCGCCAGTCGGTCGATGTATACAGCAACGGCTATTTGCGCCTGTATTTCAACGAATCGCTGGGCATTGTGGCATTTGATTTCCCCGGTATTTTTGCCGTATTAGATGAACGTTTCTGAATCTTGCGCAAAGTAGGCCAGCAAACCCGCCACCGTATGCGGATGCAAAAACGCGCCACGCAACAGTTGATGTTTGACGGTCACCTTGGGCAACAACACCCATTCAATATCTTCGCCAGGGTCGAAAGTAACCTCCGTCGTTTGGGTGATTCCACGTGCGTAAAAGTGATGGAGATAACTCTCCTGAAAAACAGGGTTGGACGAAATTTTTCCGAGTGCTTGCCACTGAAGAGAAGTATAACCCGTCTCCTCCCGCAATTCGCGCTGAGCCGCTTCTAGTGGTTGCTCCCCCGCGTCAATGAGTCCGCCCGGAAGCTCTAGCGTAGTCTGCGCGATGCCGAAGCGATACTGTTTCACTAGTAGCAATTCTTCCTTTTCCGTTTCGGCGATGACCTGCGCAGCGTCCGGTCCTTCCAGCACGGACACGGCCAACTCGAAACCGTTGCGCGGATTGATCGCCCGATCTTGGCGATACTCAAATAAGCCCAAGTTCATCCGCCGAATAGCCCGCTCAATTTGCCACATGTCTCGTTGCTTTTTTA
>JBCDIR010000297.1:0-4785 GCA_038748735.1 Bacteroidota bacterium
AAGCAGTTTCTGAAGCACGGCTTCGGTGGGGTCCTCAGCTTTACGCTCAAAGGTACCCGCGAGGAAACCAAAGCGCTGGTTAATAGCCTCGGCCTAGTCAGCCACCTGGCGAACGTTGGCGACGCAAAAACGTTAATTATACAGCCTTCGGCCACGACGCACCAACAGCTATCGGACGAGGCACAGTTGCAAGCGGGCGTACTGCCTAACTTGTTGCGAGTGAGTGTCGGTATCGAACACATTGACGATATTAAGGCTGATTTTGTGCAAGCTTTCGCTAAAATCAAGGAAACAGTAGCCGCGTAGGCGCAATCAACCATATGCAATACCTCCACCTCAACCATCCTTTCCCGTTGGAGTCTGGCCAAACACTGGACCGACTGACGATTTGCTACACGACCTACGGTCAACTGAACGCCGCGCGCGATAACGTAGTGTGGGTAGCGCACGCCTTGACGGGAAATGCGGACCCGGTAGAATGGTGGGGAGAATTAGTGGGATCGGGCCGAGTGCTCGA
Organism: Bacteroidota bacterium; assembly: GCA_038748735.1. Taxonomy (GTDB): domain Bacteria; phylum Bacteroidota; class Bacteroidia; order Chitinophagales; family Saprospiraceae; genus Lewinella. The sequence goes on from JBCDIR010000297.1 coordinate 518, forward strand.
TCCTGCTAACTATTTTATCGTTTGTGCCAATATGCTGGGTTCTTGTTACGGTACCTCCGGACCTACCCACTACGCCCCCGGCCAATCTAGCCGCTACGGACTGGAATTTCCGCTAGTGACGACGCGCGACATGGCGCGAGCGCACGAACTCCTCTCTCTGCACCTGGGTATCGACCACATTTACCTCGGTATCGGTGGCTCGATGGGAGGACAGCAACTACTGGAATGGGCCATTGAAGCGCCCCAACGTTTTGAGCAATTATGCCTACTGGCCACTAACGCCAAACACTCGCCCTGGGGCATTGCCTTCAACGAGGCGCAGCGCATGGCACTCCAATCCGATCCGACACTCGGAACGGACCAAGCCGATGCCGGGCGCGCAGGTTTGGCGGCAGCACGGGCCGTAGCTATGCTTTCTTACCGTCATTATCAAACTTACGGCGGCTCCCAACAAGAAGCCGACGATCAACCCATCGACAACTTTCGGGCCAGCAGTTATCAGCAGTACCAAGGACAAAAATTGTGGCAACGTTTTGACCCGGCTGCTTACTGGGTACTGAGTAAAGCCATGGACAGCCACAACGTAGGTCGGAAACGCGGCGGGGTCGCCGCTGCCCTCGGACGCATTACGGCCCATACACTCGTCGTTGGTATTGATACGGATTTGCTCTTTCCCGTGATTGAGCAATCGGAAATTGCGGAACACATCCCCCTCAGCCGCTTCGAGGTCATCACTAGTGACTTCGGACACGATGGTTTCTTGACCGAAACGGCTACCATCAAACAACTGTTGCAGAATTTCTTGCAAGTCCGCTTCAATGGTCGCAAACCCGCGCCCTTGCTCAATAAACGGCTAGCTTTCCGGGGCAGTTACGTGCTGCCGGGTAGTGAGGCGTTTTAACTTTTTGGGGAAGTTTAACATTTGAAACAACAACTCACAGGATAGCTGCTCTAGGGTGGAGTACACAGAGCGCCCGGAGGCTTCATTGAGTCGTTACTTTGCCAACGAAAAATGGTTAGCTTTTGGATTAGACGCTTTCACTAATCCAGAAGAAGAAAAGCGATTCTCTCACCACCTAAAACAAAAGGGTACAGGGTTACTGTTAGCTGATGAAGCAGGAAAAGTTATCGTTATTCACCCACCAACTTCAAGTTCATCGTGGCAAGAAGACGACTTCTTAGTTCACTACGTTAACGAAAACGTTGTCCGATATTACAACAGAAAGAACAAACGATTATTCATTAAACGTACACCTGCACAAAAGAATAAAAAAGCACAACGCATAATATACATCCTTGCTATACTAATATGTGTAGGTATACTTATAGCATTACAGCGACAAGCAGAAAATACTCCATGGAACTAATCCCCCCTCACCGCAACCGCACCCCAAACGTCAAAATCAACGTATTGCGCGCCACGTCTGCTTCCGCCAGCTGGAGCGGCTCGGTAGAGGTGACGTAGGGCACTAAGCGGCGGGTGACCTGCGAGCGGCGGTAGCCCAAATCGATGGAATAGCTGTCTTTTTGTAGGCCGACGCCCAGACTAAAATCTTGGACACGGTCATCGTTGCTGGTGATGGGGCTGTTTTGGGTGCCGTAGCCGGCGCGGAAGCGGTAGTTTTGGTGGGCAAATTCGCCACCGAGTCGTAGGCGTAAGCTGGTCGACAGGCTGTCGCTTACTTCTTGGTTGACGATGCGTTCTGCTTCGGAGAAGCCTTCGTACTGAAATTGGTTACTGGCGTAATTGACGTATTCGACCTCGGCACTCAGGAAGCCCTTGCGTTGGATGATGACGCCCGCACTACCCGATAATCGCCAGGGCGTCCGAATCCGGTAGTTGAAGCCACCCTCTTCCATCGACTGACCGAAAAAGGCCTGTCCGTTGAAGTTGTAGTCGTATTCGCGGGTCGTGGAGAAATCCTCGTCAATCTGGAAGAAGGTAGGCGTATGGATCGCTGCCCCCACGCGTACCGCCTGGCTAGCACGTACGATGAGGCCAAATTTAGCATTTAAGCCCGTTCCAGACGCTACGAGGTTTTCACGTATTTCTAGGGTTTCAAAGCCGGGTACCGTACCCGTTTCGTCCGTTTCGCGGTAAGTACGCTCCTCCGAAAAATTGAGTTGGGGCGAACCCACCACAAAACCCCACAACACTCGGTTTTCCACGTTGCCCGCAAAGCCGAACGTAATTTCTGCAATCCCCCCACGACGGTTAATTTCTTCCGAACGCCGCAGTGGTATTCCCTCGAAACCCGTATAGTCCGTAAAGAAGATGCCATTGTCCTCAATGAGGATTTCCGTAGCGTTAGCGGCGGCGGCTTCCGGTTCCTCTAGCCCAAAAGTGTTAGCCAGTTCCGAGTAGCGCTGTACGATACTCCCCGGCGAAGAACCATCGTAACTAATGCGGTCCGTGAAATCCGCAATACGCGTGATACCCACCCCGAAATTGAACGTTTCCATGGACTGACTCGACATGCACGCCACGACGCCCGCATTGGGGATGTTCAAACGTATGCGGGTATCTTCCGACAGCGGCTGGGCAGGGTCGTTGGTCAGTACGGCATCTGCGTTCGAGATGCTAAGACCAGGACTGAAGGTCAACTGCGTCTTACGTATCCAAGCAATGCCCGCCGGGTTGGTGCTCATAACCGAAAAATCTGACCCCAGTGCGCCTAAAGCCGAACCTGCCCCTAAGTGGCGCGCCGTACCCGTAGGATCGAACCAAGAGTAGCGCAACGCATCCGAAGCGTTCTGGGCTACTAGCGTCACGCTCGTCAGGAGCAACAGCGAAAAAGAAAGGAGATATTTCAAGTGAGTCATACGGAAGGGTTTAATTTTTATTCCAAAAAGGCCACACTTTTAAAATCAAAAACGGGCGGAAATGTTGCCACCTCCGCCCGCTGTATTTCATTATCTAGACTGAATTCGTCTATCCGCCGCGCCGACTGGAACTGCGGCTGCTGCTGGAGCGGCTGCTACCGGAACTCCGCGAAGAGCTACGGGAAGAACTGCTCCTCGTTGCACTACTGCGGCTAGAAGAACCGCTGCGGTACGAGCCGCTGCTGCGGCTGGAACTACGACTCGGCGAGCTGCTGCGGTAGGACCCACTGCTGCGGCTAGAAGACCCACTGCGGTACGAGCCGCTGCTGCGGCTGCTACCAGAACTGCGAGAGGACGAACCACTGCGGTAAGAACCACTGCTGCGGCTACTGCCGGAGCGACCGCTGTTGTACGAACCACCGCCACTGCGTGAACGGCTGCTCGGCGCGGGGCGCGTCGAACGCGTACTCGGGGCCGGACGGGTAGAACGCGTACTCGGCGCGGGACGAGTTGGACGGGTACTCGGAGCCGGACGGGTAGAGCGCGTACTTGGCGCGGGGCGCGTCGGACGGGTACTCGGAGCCGGACGGGTAGAACGGGTGTTCGGGGCTGGACGCGTACTACGGGTTGCACTCGGAGCGGTGCGCGGATTAGGTGCAGTGCTACGAGTAGTAGGGGCCGTACGGGTCACGGGTGGACGTATGGCTCGGGTCGGAGCCGCCGTTGAGCGGGTTGCACCGTTGGTACCTGAGCTACGGCCTACGTAATTGGGGTTGTCGCTCAGACGAACACTGTTAGTACGTGCCGTTTTGGCTACCCCATTCGGGCCTATATTCGTATTGGGAACGGAACCCACGCGACCGGATACGGGACGATTGAGCGCCGTTGAGGTACGCGGTCCGTACGTGTAGTTGGGACGACTGTCTACGTTGTAGGCAAAGTTGTTACCCCAGCTTGGTGGACAGTAGAAACCACCGTTATTCCAGTAGTTGCCGCCGTAGCCCCAGCTGTTGAAGCCCCAAGGAGACGCCCAGGGATTACCCCAGCCACCGCCCCAGCCGCCGCCGAAACGATTGAAGCCCCACGGGTTACCCCAACCACCGTTGAAGTTACCGAAGCCAATGGCAAACGTATTGAAACGGTAGGGGTTATACCCAAAATTCCAGTTGTTCCAGCGGTTCCAACGGTTCCACTGACGGAAGCGATTCCAGCGGTTCCAGCGGTTGAAACCCCAAGGATTATCGTAAATAAAGACCGTCTGAGCACCGAAGGCAAACGGGTCATAATAACCCATGTCGATGTAAACGGGGTCGAAAAAGTCAAAACCACGGTAGGGACGATTGAAACGACGAATGCGCGACGTATACTGGAAATCGTAGTAATCGTCTTCGTAATAGTCGTAGTCGTCATCGTCATAACTGTAGTCATCATCGTAGTAGTAATCA
>JBCDIR010000298.1:0-4778 GCA_038748735.1 Bacteroidota bacterium
TGGGGTTCATGCTATATTTTATAGTAAACAGTATGCGTGATACTAAAATCCCGAATTTTCGGGTCAACGAAAATTCGGGATGATAGAAGTTAATTATGCCTCATACGGCTAACGTAGACCTAGCTTACGTAAGGTGTCTAGGTTGAGACCACCCACGGGCAGTCCGTTATCGCGTTGGAATTTCGTTAGGGCTGCTTTCGTCTTGGCGCCCATGACGTTATCGACGGGGCCCGGATCGTAGCCGCGGTTGGCCAGTGCTTGCTGGATTTGGCGAATGGTAGCGCTAGTGGCCTCGTTCGGGCAAAGTACCTCTTTCCACTCGCTGAAACCACCTGCTTTCGTTACGCGCGTCTTAGTGACCGTACTCGTTACTGCCGGAATTTCCATCGTTTTCTTACACGTGTTATCCAGTGGGTCGAAGCGATAACCGGAGGGACAACCCGCCGTGTAATAGTTGTCGGGTAAACCACCAGGAGCATCACCCGCGTGGAGGGTGCCGGGCGAACCGGGGGTCAGTAATCCCGTCTTCGGACGACCAGCACCGTAGTCACCGGCAACGGTCGCATCCGGTAGGGCATAACCCGTCGCAGGATTGATAACTGCGGGGAAAGTGCCAGGAACGAGATTGCCCGCCGCACTGTACTCAGAAGGCAGCAACAGCGTACCCGTGGGGTCAATGTACTGCGCATTACCCAAGCCTTTGCGCACGCGACGCGTAATCGTTTCGTACTCGGCAGGTACGACTTCCTGGCGGGTGTAAGCGGCCCGCTTCACGACGCGGCGTTCTACTTCGCGGAACTCGGCTTCTTCGGTAATTTCTTTCACTTCGGCGGCTTTCACCAGTACCGTTTTCTTAACAGTGATGAAGCGAGCGTCCACGGCTTTTTCGCGTACGCGGGGACCGGCCGTCATAATCGTACGGGGGCCGTACTCGGCGGGCACGTAGGTCAGGCGTACGCAGTAGTCGTCGCCTCCCGTTTCCGTCGTTCCGGCGGTGTAGCCCGCGGCACAAGCCTTAGCTACACGGCGATTCACCGTCTGATACTGTGCGGGTACCTCCACCTCACACCAAGTGATACAGTTGGGGTTATCTTTACAGTTGCCGGGCGCTTTGACGTAGGTTTTGCTGGCCGGGGAAACCTCTACTTCTTCGCTGATCGTTTCGTATTCGCGCGGAATACGGTCAAGTTTAACGGTTGCTTCTTTCGTAACGTAGGGTAAAATTGTCCCCGTACCTGCTTTAGTAATCAAGTCATTAGACGCGTTCTGGACCTCATCCGCACTGCGGCCACTAACGTAAGCCGCGTTGTACGGGCTGTTCGGGTTTGATGGATTGAACAGATTGTCCGGGTTCTCGAAGCTGTACGGGCTAGCGGGATTGAACGGACTATTCGGATTGTTCGGATTGAACGGGCTATCTGGCTTATTCGGGTTGAACGGGCTATCTGGCTTGTTCGGATTGTACGGATTGTTGGGGTCCAACAGGTTGCCGTAATCCTTGCTAGATCCTTCCGTATCACCGTAGTACAATTTGGCGTTGGTCACCGTCTCGAAGGTAGCGGGAAGAGTCTCGTATTCCGTACTACCTTCGGCTACCATGATACGCTCCTCGCGCTCTTCGTACTGAGCCGGAATCACTTCGTAGCGGGTACGGGCGGGTTTGATCTCAATCCGTTCGGTGACGGTTTCGTACTCAGCAGGTACGTAGACCCCCTTGACGAAGGCTGGCTTGACGGCTACGCGCATACGCACCGTTTCGTATTCCGGTACCGCTACGAGGGTTGTCGTGCGGGCGGGAGATTCTTCGATGGTTTCCGTGTAGTTTTCCGTTTGATCGGGAATGACGCAGATGGCGTAGCATTTACCTTCTTCTCCATTGGGGGGAAGCGCCGGCGGCGGTATTTGGGTTTGCGCTACGGCCAGCGAGGGCAAGCTAAGCAACGCCCATCCTAAAGCAATTAATGATAATCTCATGTGTGTTGAGTTGGTTGAAACGTGTATTAATTCGGTATTTTTTGCATCGTGACGTATCCAGCGTAATGACCACCCATTAGAGAAGAGTAGTCACTGAATAGCAGACGAATCATGTTAGTTACAGACAGGTGGAGAGGGGTGGTAAGATTCGTTTTCTCACCTCAAAAGTAAGAAGTATTGCGCTAAGCATCCGTAAATTGAGGGTTAAGTTCTACACATTTTTGTCCTGTTTTTGATAAAAAACACCATATAGTCGGTTACCTATTCTGCTCACGGACTATCTAGTGGTGGAACTTTTTCTGGTCAAATATTGCGCTGGAAGCAGGAATCAGTACAGAATTTGTATGTTTATAGTTGGAAATTAGCCACCGACATACAACTTATCCTGAATATTGCTGAAGTAAAATTTAGGCTAAATTACGCTTAGCTTACCAACCAGTTGAAGTCATTTTTTAACCACCCTTGCACGGTCTTGGGCGTATCCGCTCGTGTCTCGTTGCAAGCAAAATTTCTATTCTTATGAAAGTACTTTCCTTTCTAGTGCCTGTGTTAAATCTACTCAAACGCGTTTCTTTTCTCTACCGCATCATCGGCATTGTCGGTGCTACGGTTTTCTTCATGAGTAACGCCAAGGACGTCCTATTCCTTTCGGCGCATAAAGACGCGCAGCCCCTGACCATTGAAATGCTGAGCGAGCTGGAACAAGGCGATATTCCCCGCTACCTTCAACTGGAGGGCGTCTCGCTAATGAGTGACCTCTACGTAGCAACAGAAGACGAAGACGGCTACGTGATGGATGCCTCTTACCCCGTGTATTCGGGTACTCAACTACGCAGTGGCGGTGACCAAAGTACCGTGGCGGCCAAGGTGCTCATTAAAGACAAAAACTTTGACGAGGCGAGCTTGGCCCTCGGTAGCGCCATGTATATCGAAGGCATGTACGATAATGAATCCTTCGGTGAAACGAAAGGTATTCTAGAAGCAAACGGTATCAAAGTAGCGGATGACGCCATCCTCATCGTCAAAGGGGAACAACCACCGGCTATGAGTAGCAGCTTGACTGCGGCTATTTTAACGGGTTTATTAGCGATTTTACTGACGCTGTCCTTCGTGCCGGTACGCCTATTTGGGGTAGAACCCACCCCCGAACAACCCACGGAGCAGCCCGCAGAACAGGAAGCATAAGGTCGGTATAACAATACAAATACGGTGGTCTTAACGTCCAGCATGATGCACAAATCCCGAATTTTTGTGTTTACGAAAGTTCGGGATTTTTGCCTCATTTGTTTCCCAATATTTGCCATATTCCTTATCTGCCCCTGACGGCTATTTTAAAAGCTACTTGTCTTAAATTTGGGGTACCTTATCATTCCACTCCCAGCCTAACTCCACGCCATGCGCTCGCATTTACGCTTTCTCCACATTTGGAGCGTACAAGGAGTACTCGCACGCTACATCGAAATCGTTAGTCTCCCCGGTAAACTGATAATTGTCCGTAAAAGTCCCCATTCTTCCGCCGCTATATCGCAGACAATCAAGTTGTTAGTCGCTACCCCGTGAAGGCTGTCGATGCGGCTCGCTAAGTAGCAAGAACCATCCGTGCAGAGCAAGTCGTCGACCGCGCGCCTGTCCAGGCCAGCTATTACTAACGAGCTTTACTTATACTGCTGCGCATAGTACGCACGGTACGCACCCGAAGTCACTCGTTCCAGCCAATCGGCATTGTCAAGGTACCACTGAGCCGTTTTTTTGAGCCCTTCGGCAACGCCAATACTCGGTTCCCAACCTAACGCTTCTTTAATCTTTGTTGCGTCAATCGCGTAGCGCTGATCGTGCCCCGGACGGTCTTTCACGAAAGTGATCAACGCCCTAGAGCTTCCCGCCGAACGACCCAGTAACTCGTCCATGACGTCACAAAGCTCGTGGACCAAATTCAGGTTCGACGATTCATTATTACCACCAATATTATAGGTCTCCCCTAGCCTTCCCTTCCGAAAAACCAGGTCAATTGCCGCAGCGTGATCGCCCACCCAGAGCCAGTCGCGTACGTTGGAGCCGTCACCGTAAACGGGTAGTGGCTTTTCGTGCTTGATGTTGTTAATCATCAGCGGTAGCAGCTTTTCTGGAAACTGGTACGGACCGTAGTTATTACTACAATTAGAAATCACCACCGGAAAACCGTACGTATGGTGCCAAGCCCGCACAAAGTGATCCGAACTGGCCTTGGAAGCCGAGTAGGGTGAACGCGGGTCGTAAGGCGTCGTTTCTACAAAGAGACCTTCCGCCCCCAGCGAACCGTACACCTCGTCCGTAGAAACGTGGTAAAAGCGCTTGCCCGCGTAGTTACCCTGCCAGCAATTCTTCGCCGCGTTGAGCAAGTTCACCGTCCCAACTACATTGGTCATAATAAATGCCATCGGGTTGGCGATGGACCGATCTACGTGCGATTCGGCCGCTAGGTGTATCACCCCATCGAATTGTTGTTCCGCAAACAGCTGGTCCAAAAAGGCAAAATCGGTAATATCCCCCTGTATAAAGGTGTAATTATCCGCACTTTCTAGGTCGCTGAGGTTTTCCGGGTTGCCCGCGTACGTCAGTGCATCCAGGTTATAAATATGATCTTCGGGGTACTGATTTACCAGTAGCCGCACCAAGTGCGACCCAATAAAGCCAGCTCCGCCCGTTACGAGTAATTTAGCCATCTCTAACGCTTATTTATTTAGTTGCCTTGTTAACTGTTTAGCATATGATTGCTACTATTATGTAGAATCAACGATTTTTCAGTTCCTTTTTTGGTGAAGAAA
>JBCDIR010000299.1:0-4756 GCA_038748735.1 Bacteroidota bacterium
CAACGTCCGCCTCGACTGGAACATCAGCAAAAACCACAAACTTTCAGCTCGTTTCAACGACTACACTTCTTTGTCTGATGTGCGTACTAACCGGAACTCCGTTCGTTTCATCAACACGCGTTTCCGTAACACCTCTCGCCAGGGCATTGAGAACATCAACTTCCGTAATAACAACTACACCAACAATCGTCAGGTAACTTCTTACGTTGCGGAATTGAACTCTATCCTTAACGACAATTTGTCCAACCAATTTAACATTGGTTTTACCAGAATCGCTGACCCACGCCGTGGTATTCCCGGTGGCCAAGACTTCCCGATGATCGAAGTATTGGAACCAGACGCCAGTGGCACTCCTCTGTACTACATGACGATGGGTAACGAACTCTTTACCGTGGGTAATAAGTTGGAGAACAACGTTTTCAACATCACCAACAACACTACTTTCTACAAGGGCGCTCATACGATCACGGCCGGTGTCAATTTCGAGTACATGACCTTCGTCAATGCCTTCAACCCGGTATTTCACGGTTTCTACCGCTACGCTACATACGATGACTTCATTGAAGGCGTGATCAACCAGAATCCCAACGTATACCCCATTGCTTTCGCACGTAGTTTTGCGCTAGACGGCACCAACAACTTGCCGGAAGATGAAGTAAACTTCGGCCAGTTGGGACTTTACATCCAGGACGAGTACCAATTCAACGATCGCCTGAAGTTGACGGCTGGTTTACGGGTTGATATGCCTTTCTACCCAATTGATATTCCTAACAATCCGTTGTTAGATGCACTGAATAAGCAGTTCGAAAACCCTGACGGTGAGACCTTCACCCCAGATGTAGCTACCTTCCCATCGGTAAATCCACTATTCTCTCCTAGAATTGGTTTCAACTACGACGTTAACGGTGACCGCAGCACCGTAATCCGTGGTGGTACGGGTATTTTCTCCGGTCGTATTCCTTTCGTTTGGTTATCTAACCAAATCAACGGTTCAGGGGTTATCCGTGGTGGAATTGGTTTCGAGGGACAGGAAGTGATCGACGAGGGTATCATCTTTAACCCCGACGTTACGGCATATGCTCCAGAAAATCCTGAGTCTTCTTTGTCCAACGAGCTTAATGTCACCGATCCAGACTTCAAATTACCACAGGTTTGGCGGACCAACATCGGCATTGACCAGAAGTTGCCCTTAGGTATTGAAGGTACCCTGGAATTCATCTACAACCGCGACATCCAAACGCCGGTAGCTTTCAACCCAGTATTACGTGACGCCGACGAGACGCTTAACGGCCCCGATCAGCGTGGTTACTGGACCGACCAGCCCGGTTTGACCGGTTACAGCAACGACGAAGATTTCCGTAATGTCTTCCTGTTAACGAATGCTGATCGTAAAGCTGACTATTACGCAATCACTGCTTCCCTTTCTAAGCAGTTCGACAATGGTTTCTACGCCATGGCTGCTTACACCCGTTCTCGTTCGCGCAACCTCGATGCTGCTGGTGGTTCTCAGGCCGCCTCTCTTTGGACCGCCGTGGTTCAGGAAGACCGTAACGACCCCGAACTCGGCTTTGCCGATTTCGACGCTCCGAACCGGGTAGTTGGTAACCTTTCTTACCAAATGGGCGGAACTTCTCTTGGCTTATTCTACGATGGTGGTAACGCTTTCCGCTTCTCCTACACTTATGCCGGTGACTTCGGTGATAACGCCGACCGTTTGATTTATGTGCCTAACGATGCCAACGAACTCAACTTCGAACCTACGACCGTTAACGGCGTAGAATTTACCGAGCAGGACCAACGTGACCTCTTCGATGCTTACGTCGACCAGGATGAGTACCTGAGCGGCATCCGTGGCCAGGTATCTGAGCGTAATGGTGCGATTGCTCCTTGGGTCAACCGCTTCGACTTCCGCATCTCCCAGGACGTCAACTTCACGAAAACGGACCAGCATAAACTGCGTTTCACCGTCGACATCCTGAACATCGGCAACCTCTTCAATAGCGAATGGGGCGTTGCCCAGGTGCCTAACCAGGACAACCCTCTCAGCTTCCGTGGCATCAATGACGCCGGTGAGCCAGTCTACCGCCTGAACACCATTCCAGGTACTTCTGACTTCCCAACGGAAACCTTCCGCTTTACTTCTAACGTACTCAGCGCTGCTTGGCAGATGCAGGTCGGTGTGAAGTATATCTTCTAGTAAATAAGTTGACCACGCCGTTCCTTAAGGGCGGTAAGGTTAGCCCCCGTTCGCAGCTTTGCGAACGGGGGCTTTTTAATGATCTAAATAGGCTAGAATTCGTACCCGACCGAGAGCAAGTAGTTACGCGGCGCGCCCGGGAAGAGGCGGACGAAGCTGTAACCGCCAACCCAGTGCGTCGTATCAAAAAGGTTGTTGAGGTTGAAGGCCAGGCGCACGCGGTTTATCCGGTAGGAGACCCCAGCGTCCCAGACGCTGTAGCCGGGAAGTTGTAAGGCTCGCTCAAAAGTGTTGCGTTCAGTGACGAAGTTCATCCCGAGGTTAAAGTTGAGCCCTTCGAGCCGCCTACCGTTGGGAACTGCGTAATTAGCGAAGAAACCACCAGAATGGCGCGGGGCGTTTTCGAGGGCCAGGCCGACTTCCTCGGGATCGTCGCTCTCGGCGATTTCGGCCAAATTGTAAGCGTAATTGGCGGAGATACTCAAGTTAGGACCGATGTTACCGTTAACGTCGAGTTCAATACCACGGGCGAACTGGGCACCTCGCTGTTCGAAGAGGCCGGTCTCGGGGTTGGTGACGAGGATGTTCTCAAAGTCGATATCGTACACGGCCAAGTTCATCGCCAGACGGTCACGGAAGAAGGTGCCCTTAGCACCGATTTCAAACATGGTTCCTTCTTCGGGATCGAAGGGGCCTCCGACAGTTTCGACGAGGCGAGCGGGGTTTTGCGGCTGGAAACTCTGAGTGTAAGTACCGTAAAGGTTAATGGCATCGTTGAGCCGATAAACGATTCCTAGGCGGGGCAGCAAGATGTCCTGCTGTACATTTTCCTCGTCGGGGTCGCCAAAGTTGGTTACATCATTGTACCATTCCTGGCGCAAACCGAGCAAGAATTGGAAACGGTCCCACTTGATTTGATCCTGAACGTAAAGCCCCGTAGTGAAGAAGCGTGTACCCGCCAGCTCAGAACGCCCCAGGATGTAGTCGCTGGGGAAGCCAAGCAAGTATTGGGGATTTTCCAGGTTGAAGTGGGGAATATTTGGTAGGGGGTTACCATCCTCCTGCAACAAGAAGCGTTCGGGCGTTTCAGGGTCGTAGCGATCCAGGCCACCATCAACGGTGCGGTAAATAGCACTGGAACTGGTGAAGATGGAGCCGCCGCCCGTGGGACGGACTTGCTGGGCGAAGTCGAGGCCAAAGAGTAGTTTGTGCTCAACGGCACCGGTCTGGGTGTCCCAGATAAAATAGTTGGTAACGTTGTCCGCGATTTGGCGCTGGATACGGGCGGAAATCCGCATCCCCATTAACGTAGGAATCTGGTTGCCAGCGGCATCGACCGCAAAGCGGTTGGAGGTTCGGTGCTCGAATAGGTCCTCATCGTAGGTGTAGCGCATGTAGGAGGAGTTAAACGACAAATTATCGCTGAACTCATGGACCAGAGATAGGGTACCGAAGCCTACGTTGGTTTCGTGGTAATCGTTGGCCGCACCAATGGCGAAGCTGATGGGTGTAGAATTGAGGTTCGTACCGGCGGAGGCCCCGAAGATAGGCTGACCACGGTCCAGTAAGCCATCAAAGCGCGTCAGCACCAAGTCGAAGTTAAGACGCGTACGGTCGGTAGCCAGGAAAGAAATCGACGGTGCAATTAGCAGATTGTCGAAGCGCTGGAGGTCGCGGAAGCTGCCAGAGTTTTCGTAGCCGACGTTAAGACGGTAAAGCAGTGTCTTTTCTTCGTTCAATGGCCCGGTAAAGTCGAGGGTAGAACGCAGAGTATTGAAGCTACCGGTAGTGAAATTAATGGCTTTACGCTCTTCAGCCAGTGGCTTTTTCGTTACCCGATTCATTGTACCACCAACGGAACTGTTACCGAACATAGCGGCAGCGGGGCCCTTGATGATCTCAACGCGTTCGAGGTTGTTGGTCAGGATCTGTGGACCAAAAAGCCCGATTACTCGTAGGCCGTTAATAAGTTCCTGCTGTGAACGAAAGCCGCGAATGGCGAAGTCGTTGTAGTAGGAAAATTGATTGATACCGCTGATATTTTTGACCACATCGTTAACCCGGAAGGCCTGCTGCGCGTCCATTACTTCTTTAGTCACGTAACTAATTGCCTGGGGAATTTCCTTGATCGGCGTAGCGGTCTTTGTAGCCGCGAAGGATGCATCATTTTTGTAGCTAATCGACCGACGACCGGTAATCTCTACACTCTGCAACATTTCGCTGACCTCGCTAACCGTGAAGTCAGCCACGGTGTTACGACCGCTGGCCACTACCACTTCCTGTTCAATGTCCTCGTAGCCAATAGAACTAGCCAACAGTTGGTATGTACCAGGCTCAATGTTGCTGATTTTGTATTCTCCCAAACGGTCAGTGACCGTCCCCTGGGTAGTGTTACGCAGAGCAACTGAGACGAAAGGAACGGGAGCCCCATCAGGATCTAGTATTTTCCCGGAAAGCGAACCGCTCTGCGCGGTGATAGTGAGCGATCCAAAGATCGCTAAGAGAAGTAGTATAGCTCTCATTGCACATTAATTGATTAAAGCCATTAGTATATAAGTG
>JBCDIR010000300.1:0-4746 GCA_038748735.1 Bacteroidota bacterium
AGTTTGGCGAAAGCCTACCACAAGTTCTACAACGAACACAGTATCCTCAATGCGGATAACGCAGCCGCGCGGGATTTTCGGTTGGCGCTGAGTCAGGCGGTGGCCAATAGTCTGCAATTGGCCATGCAGCTATTGGGTATCGAAATGCCGGAACGCATGTAGAAAACATCTAGTTGGCAGGTACTTTCAAAGTGCCTGCCAACTCCAACTGGCTGCGGAAAACCAACGGCCTAGCCTGCCTGACGCTGCGCATGGCAGCAGGCAGGCGATGTGAAGCCCCTTGGACCCCAATGAGACCGCCATAAGCGGGGGAATGGGGCTGCCGCGAAAGCGGTAGGGCGAAACGCCCGCCTGCTGTGCCACCGGCCGGCAGGTAGCGCCACGACCTTAGGAGTGAAGGGCCCAAATTAAAATAAGCTACAATAGATATCATCTACGAGATTGTATCTTTGCCAAAGTTATCAAAACGGGAATAGTCTAATGAGTACGGAACGTCGCGAAAGTTTAAATTTTATTGAGCAAATCATTGTCGAAGACATCGAAAACGGCAAGCACGGGGGGACGGTACACACCCGTTTCCCGCCCGAACCCAACGGCTTTTTGCACGTGGGTCACTGTCGGGCCATCGTTCTCAATTTTGATTTGGGCAATAAATACGGTGGCAAGACCAATCTACGGATGGACGATACCAACCCGACTACGGAGAAAACCGACTACGTCGATAACATCAAAAACGATATCGAGTGGTTGGGTTACGAGTGGAACGGTGACGTGCGCTACGCTTCGGACTATTTTGCACAATTGTATCAGTACGCGTTGGACCTGATTCGTAAGGGGCTAGCCTACGTAGACGATTCGACGGCGGAGGAAATGGCCGCACAAAAGGGAGACGTGACGACCCCCGGAACCAATAGCCCCTACCGCAACCGCAGCATCGAAGAAAACTTGGACCTATTCCAGCGCATGAAGGCCGGAGAATTTCCCGACGGCAGCCGCGTACTGCGGGCCAAAATCGACATGGCCGCCCCGAATTTACTACTCCGCGACCCCGTTTTGTATCGCATTAAGCACGAGGTCCACCACCGCACGGGAGACGACTGGTGTATCTACCCCATGTACGACTTCGCGCACGGGCAAAGTGATAGTATCGAAGGAATTACGCACAGTTTGTGCTCACTGGAATTCCGTCACCACCGCGACTTGTACAACTGGTTGATTGAAAAGTTGGAGATATTCCCCAGTCGCCAGATTGAGTTTGCGCGCATGAACGTGAGCTACATGATTACGAGTAAGCGGAAGCTACTGCGCCTGGTGGAAGAAAACCACGTCAGCGGTTGGGACGACCCACGTATGCCAACCATTGCCGGGATGCGCCGTCGGGGGTATCCGGCGCAGGCCATTAAGGCTTTTTGCCGGGGTATTGGCCTGACTAAGCGGGATAACGTGATCGAAATTGAACGTTTGGAGTACCACGTCCGTCAGGAGTTGAACCGGACTGCTGACCGTGTCATGGCCGTCCTGGACCCACTCAAAGTTGTCATTACGAACTACCCGGAAGGACAAGTAGAAATGCTGGAAACGGTCAATAATCCAGAAGACGAAGCCAGCGGTACGCGTGAAATTCCTTTCAGCCGCGAGATATTCATCGAGCGGGGTGATTTTAAGACCGAAGCGCCGAATCGCAAGTACTTCCGTATGGCCCCCGGCCGTAACGTACGCCTCAAAAGCGCCTACATTCTCCACTGCGAAAGCTACGATACCGATCCCGAAACGGGCGAGGTGAACTGCGTCTACTGCACTTACTATCCGGACAGTCGCAGCGGACAGGATACCTCGGGTGTGAAAGCTAAAGGTACGCTCCACTTCGTGAGTATTGCCCAAGCGGTACCCGCCACGGTCTACTTGTACGACCGCCTCTTCACGGACCCTACACCGACGAGTCACGAGGACCGCGATTACCTAGAATTCGTCAATCCGGATAGTTCCAAAAAGATTACGGCCATGGTAGAGCCTAGCCTCGCCAAGGCGGAACCCGGCAAGGGATTACAATTCATGCGGTTGGGATACTTTGCGGCAGATGCAGAATCTACACCGGATACTCCCGTTTTCAACCGTACCGTAAGCCTAAAAGATTCTTATCGACCTTAAATTTGAAACTTATATTTTATTTTCTTATTTTTGTATGTGATTACAATTGCTCTGCTACTTTCCCCCCTTTTGAAAGTTTTAGTTATACAATAGTTTTTATCTACTTTCTACAGTATAATTTTTTGTTTATAAAAACAGGACACGTCCTTTTTTGATCTTTTGTCTTCAGGCGACCCAAATTGGTAAACCTACTACTTAGGCAGAAGCCCCCATCAAATAAATACGGTTTTTTCTACAATTCAATCAAGCTAAAAGTATTGGTGTGTTCACATCGAACACCCCTACCTTTTATAGTGACGTACCAAGTAATGGACTAGGTATGGTTACTATTGCTAGCGAGTAAGAATTAATTCATCTAATACACGACTTCACCAATGAAACAATTTTACCTATTTGCTACCCTATTTGTGTGCTTGACGATCAATGTCAATGCGCAAAACTGGAGTACCCTCGGTCCCTTAATTGACATTTTCACCGAACAGCAAGAAAATGAATTCAACGAAGACGTTGACGAACTCACGTTCGATTTATTTCTCAATACTAACGACACCATTAGCTTGGCAGACTTTGAATTCGGCCTGGCGCAGGATAGTTTGCTCTTCTACATGAGCAATGACAATCAGTTGGGTACGACGGACTCGCTGACCGGCGTTTGGGGAATGCACAACGACGAATTGAATAACTTCTTCAACAATACCAACCTCTCGGAAGAAGATTCTACGACGGTGTCCAACGACTTTTTCCGGATTAACGACATTTGGAACAACGAGTACGACAGCCTCAACACGATCATTCTCAGCTCTGCGGATTCGCTTGGCACGTTAGATTCCAGTCTAGTAGAGGACGGTTTTCGACGCTACGACATGTCACAGGGACCACTCGCTAATCTTTTTGGCGAATTAGAAGAGGGCCAGTTGCCTACGTTGTTCGACGATAACGACAACATCGGTGTTGACAACATCGGCGAAGCCCTGGACACAACTTTATTCAGCAGTGCGTTAGACCTGGAAATGGCCTTTGGTCAGGAATGGTCAACGACCCGCTTCTACTCCGAAAGTTATGACGTACGGGCTAGTTTGATGCGCTTTGCGAGTGTACCGCGCTTGGACCAAAATTTTGAGTTCCGTTGGGCACTGCAAGGGTCCTTCTTCAACGCCGACGAAAACCTCATCCGCGACGAAGTTGACAACTTAGAGGACGGCATGAATCCCTACATCTGCCACGGAGAAACGTCTATCCTTTACACGCCGATGCTGAGCTGTTTCAATAATACGATCTTCCGTTTGTACACCAGCGTGGGTATGGAAGCGGCTACTTACGTACCTTCTCACCGTATCGAAGATGACCCTCGTTTTGCGGACCGAGTAGGTAAAACTACGGGCTACGGTCCCCAACTGGGCGTCGGCTTTTCCGTAGCGCACATGGGCATGTTGTTCTACAGCTACGGTACGGTTGCACGGGGCGACGTTATCAATGCCGAAGATTTGGGGTATAATTTTCATTCCATGGCCATCAATGCTGGTGCGCGCTTCGGCGATGCGGTCAATATTCGTTATAGCTACGGCGACTACGCCTGGGCACCGAATGGCAATAAGTCCTCGCGCTTCAGCCGCTTCACGGTAGGAATCATCCTGGATGAATTAAACCGTTAGTAAGAATTCTTTTTTCGATCCTTCCCTGTTTTGATTTTATTAGAATCTAGTAGGATAAGTGTTCATCTGCCCGGATTTTTGTAGAAATTGCAAATATCCGGGCAGAACTTTTTTGGTTTCGTGCGGATTCGCTTTTTTTGTGTTTAACTTAACAGTTATTTTAAAATATGCTAAGTCGCAGGAACGTCCGGGTCAAAGTAATGCAGGTCCTTTACGGCAATCGCCAGGAAGATGGCGCTTTTGATAGCCGGGGGGCTAGTAAGCATTACGCCAAACTAGTGGATGATTCCTTCCAGACGTACATTTTCAACCTACTGGTCTTTTACCAAGTCATCGGCTACGCGCAACAGGACGAAATCCGCCGGCGTTCCAAACTGCGTCCTACGGATAAGGACACCAATTTTACAGCCAAGCTTTGTCAAAATCCGCTGGCCGAGTCGCTCAAAAAGAACACCCAACTCACGGTGGCCTTCGGCAAGGCGCGCCAGGGACGTTCACTAGACGCTGACCTGGTACGCACGCTCTATCTGGAGTACGCCAAAACGGAAACCTACCAAAATTACGTCTACCAACAGACCGAGAGTCAGGAAACGGATCACATTGCCGTTTACCTGGACTTGTACAAGTTCCTCATCAACAACGAAACCTTCGTGTCAATGATGGAAGACCACTTTCCACTCTGGAAAGACGACAAAAGTTTGGTGGTAGGTGCCATGAAAAAGACCCTCAAAGCGCTCCCCATGCAGGAGACGTTTTTGGACGCTTTCTTGCCCCAGGACGAGACCGTCAAGCTATTCGGCGAAGCACTGCTGGAAAAAGTAGTCGCTTCCAATCAAGAACTGCTCGGCATCATTGAGCCGAACCTCAAAAACTGGGACGCTGACCGAGTAGCCATTCTGGATATGATTATCCTGAAAATGTCCCTGGCGGAATTCCTCTACTTTTC
>JBCDIR010000301.1:0-4743 GCA_038748735.1 Bacteroidota bacterium
AAATTTGAACACGTTCTAATTAAATAGTCCAGCCAATGAGTGCTTACGTAAATATGTTCACGGACTCCTCATCGTGGTCTGCGTAGTGTTCCAGATGGAGGATTTCCTTCAGTTCGTGTACGTCGAATAACTGAAAGCGGATCGTGTCCATATTTACGTAAGCACTCATTGGCTGGACTATTTAATTAGAACGTGTTCAAATTTCTACAAATATAGTGGGATTCGCAGAAATGTGCAAGGGTATTTTGAACACGTTCAAAAAATACGTTATAATTGTACGAATTGACTATCAGGGCAGTATGAAAAGGGAAACGCACGAAGCACAAACACGGCAGCGCATCACTAAGGTCGCTAGACGCTTGTTTTTTCAGCAAGGCTACAACCAGACGGGCATTCGGCAAATTGCGGAAGCGGCAGCGGTACAAATCGGGACGATTTACCATTTCTTTACGAACAAAGAAGGCGTACTACAACAAGTAGCGATGGAGGCTTTCCGCCGCGTCATTGAGCGCACCCGCCGCCTGAGCGAGGGCGACAATAGGCTAGAAATGGCCAGCGAGATAGCCTGGCACGTTTACACCATGGTTCACCACCGTCCCTCCGCAGAGATGTACTTGGTCACGTACAACTCCCCTATCATCGCAGCGGAGATTTTACAATCCCAAATCGAACGGAGTCAGACTTTATTTGCCAGCCAACAGCCACACCTCAGCGAACTACAGCACGAAGTAGCGGCGATGTTCGCCAAGGGCATTATGCAGTCCATCACCCTGCGTGTCATCGACCAAAGTCTGACGCAACCCACTTTTATCATTCGGGAAACGATCACGAATATCTTACGCCTGATGCACGTAGAATCGGCGCACATTGAGCATACGCTGGAACGACTTTCGGCGCTGCGCCTAGAAGCTAGGGTACTGCGCATACTGGAGCGGGATGTGGTTATTTCTTAAGAGCGGACCATTCCTTCTTCGACAGTTTAAATTTTCCTAAACTAAATCGGACTTCACCCAGGAAAACACGTATATCCTGTTCGTAACTTCGCTATCAGTTCCTCTGGGTGTTGTAGCGCTACCGCCTACCATCGTCATCTACGCCAGTTGATAAACTGCTACCTTTTCACCCAGACCTTTGAGCGATATTTCACCGGCGTTATAGGTGTCTCCAGCAGCAAGCTGAGCTGCTTTTAGCGTTTGGCCGGACACCAAGAACTGACTATTAAAACGCTTATTGAGCGGCTCTATTCGTGCGGCGGTAATGACAGTTGTGCCCGTCAGCGAGTATTGTTTACGGTAAGCATTACCAATGTTCCCGGCTATCACGTCGCCACTGTGGAGGCCCATACCTAGGCGAACGGGGTCGATTAGTCCTTCTTCTCCCAATTGCCGCACCCGATCAAGGATAGCGTAACCTGCTTGTACCGCCCGGCTAGCGTGATCAGCCATAACAACCGGCGCACCGAATACGGCCATGATGCCATCGCCAAGAATTTGGGTAGTAATACCTCCATGTTTCCGTACAATCTGTAGGATTTCACCAAAGATAATGTTCTGAAAAGTGGCTACCTCCACCGCCGGGGTCACATCCGCGAAGGCAGAGAAGTTGCGGATATCCAGAAACATGACCGTCACTTCGTACGTTTTCGCGGATAATTCTCCTTCCGTATTCACCAGTTCACTGACAATATTTTGAGATACTTGTTGACCGAAGAGCGTTTCGATCTTATGCAGCATTTGCTGGGTTCGTTGTTGCTCAGTAGTAAGCGCCTCGTGTTGTTGGGTCAGTGCTGAGTGTTGGCGTTCGATGTGGTATTTCTGACGGGCGAGGTCGCGGGTGCGCTCCTTAACTTTAGACTCTAGATTCTCGTTGAGTTCGACGAGTTGCGTGTTGGCCGTTTCGATTTTTTGGAACTGATCGGCATTATTAATGGCAATGGCAATTTGCGTGCTCATTAACTGTAGCAGTTCTTCGTCTCCATCATCGTAAATGGCTAAGTTAGTGCTTTCTACCGCTAGTACGCCAACTAGTTCGTCGCGCACCAGTAGGGGTACGGCCAGTTTGCTCTTGCAATTAGGAATCCCCGGCAAAACAGCCGTGTCGCCCGCAGCATTCATAGCCCGTGCATAACGCCGATTTTGTAGCATATTGCTGGTACGCATTAAGCGGCGGTTTTTGGCCACCATCCCAACTATTCCCCGACCAAAGGGTACGACTACACCAAGACCAGCCCCGTCATAACCATGACTGGCGAAGACGCATAGACTTTCCTCCTGGGCATTCCGATCCACCAACAAAATCATGACGTGCTGAAAACCAAAGTGAGCATCGAGCAATTCAAAAGTAGAGGTAAAAATAGCCTCCAGGTCAAGAGAGGTATTGATTCGACAGGACACCTCTCCTAGTACCTGTACAATGCTGCGCTGGCGTTCGACCAATTCTTGGAGGGATGCGGAAGAGGATACAGCCTTAGATGTAGACATAATAGGGTCATTTGGTTACACCAAAAATGCCCCGGTTATGCTTTTAGCACCAGCGCTACTTTCCCAAGACATAATTTTAGTTTCCCGAGAATAGCTTTAGCTTTCCAAACGTGGGAAGGTGAGTTCGGTGAGAAGGCCGCAATCGTCTGACTCGGTCAGTTGCCCCCCTAACTGGTGCGTGAGTAGCGATACAAGCTGACCGCCAAAGCCGGTGCCGTGGGTATCACTGCTCTGTGCTTTTCCCACGCCGTAATCGCGAATGCGCAGGCAATAGTGCCCATCCACCAGTTGTAAACCGATCTCAATGACCTCCAGCTTAGGGGCTTCTGTATCACAGCCCTTCCCGGCGGGATAAGCGTATTTGATGATATTGGTCACCAATTCGTTGACGATCAGGCCGAGGGGAACGGCTTGGTCAATGTCTAGCTGCAAGTTGGGGACCTGTAAATCTACGCGCATACGCTCGCTGGCACCGTAGGTTTCTAACAGACGATCACTCAGGGTGGCTAAGTAATCGTTCATCTCGATACCGCCAAGATTTTTCCCCTGGTAGAGCTTTTGGTGCAGTAGCGCCATACTACTGACGCGAGTTTGGCTGGCCAACATCGCCTGCCGTGCGCCACTGTCCGTCAGCTTGGCCGACTGTAACCGCAGGAGCGCCGAAATGACCGATAAGTTATTTTTGACCCGATGGTGAATTTCTTTGAGCAACAGCTCATTTTGCTCCAACTGCCGGGCCAGGCTACGGGTACGCTGCGCCACCTTGGCTTCCAGGTTTTCGTTGAGGTCTTGGAGCTGAGCGTTAGTCGCCTCGACTTGGCTGAACTGCTGGGCGTTATTAATGGCAATACCGATTTGGTTACCAATGAGTTGCAATAACTCTTCATCCCGATCATCGAAGGTAGATAATACGCTGCTTTCAACAGCCAAAACCCCTACCAATTCATCAAGAACGAGTAGGGGTACGGCTAGTTTGCTTTTGCAGTCTTGGATGCCGGGTAGCGGTACTGCGCCGGGGTTGGTTTTGAGCGCTCTGGCGTAACGTCGATTTTGCAAGACATTACCCATGCGTATCAAACGCTTGTGCTTAGCGACTATACCTACGATCCCTTTTCCAACCACGACCTCCGCACCAAAACCAGCGCCGTCGTAGCCGTGGCTTGCCACCACTTGGAGGCGATCCTCCTCGGAGGGTTTTCGCAAAAGTATCATAACGTGCTTGAAGCCAAAGTGATCATCCAGCAACTCAAAAGTGGTGCCGTAAATGGCCGTAAGGTCAAGGGAAGTGTATACTCGCGAAGAAAATTCGCGCAGTAAGCGTAATGTTTTACCCTGGCGGGTGCTACTCATAGGCTAGCCCGAATGGGGTTGGCGGCTTCCACCCGAAAGACTTCGGCGGCGCGGAGCGAAAAGACGTCTTCCATGCCTACCATTGAGGCGATCACTTCTAGTTGCATTTGCATTTTATCAAATAACTCGCCTTCCGTTTCGGTACGGATGTGGCGTAAATCAAGATACCAACTAGCCAGGTTGTCGGGCCGTACAATACAGACCGTCGCCCGGCCATTGGCCTGAATATTACGTATTGATTTACCCAAAAACTGATTGGAAATGGCTACGTGCTGTTCGTCTATATAGTACACCTGCGAGACGTAGGATACATTTGGCGTACCATCGTCGGCAACGGTGCTGAGGCCACCGGGGACAGCCCCTTGCATGGCAGGAATCATAGCTTCGGTAATCATGTTTACTGGATTTTTTGGCCCGTATTGGGTTGAGGTGTTTGTTCAAAAACCGCCTGCACGGCGATATTAATTACGAGTGCGGGTTCGATATTCCAGCTTGACCAATTTTCTTGGGTCCAGCCAAAGAACTCGTTGACCATTTTAAACTGTGCGCCGTTGTGATTGCGAAGTATGGTCAGTTCTTCAGCAGCGGGTGCGTGCGATCCTCGGTAGGCTCCTTTGCACTGAATGGTGCGAAAATCAGAAGCACGCGAAAGCACTGCGGCCAGCGGTTTTCCCTCTTCAAGGTTCGCCAGCACGGGTTCCGCATCGGGCCCAAAAACGAATAAGGAGAGTTGGCTCAAATCAGCGTTGCTACTGTAAGCGTAAATGCGAGTCATGCGGGGTTGTCCGCTCGCATCGGGGGCCGTCACGAAACCAAAACTGGGTTCGGCAAACACGTCTTTGATTAAAGTTGAACTTACGGTTGAAGGCATAAAAGGTTGTTTTTTTCTTAACAAAGCAACGGCAAAAGCAGC
>JBCDIR010000302.1:0-4736 GCA_038748735.1 Bacteroidota bacterium
CCGATTTTGACTACGCTGACCACTACCAAAAGGACGCGGAGGCTTTCGACTATTTTGCGGGTTGGGAAGACCCCGCGGCTACGCACGAAAATCAACGGCTGCACGAGATGATTTTACGGCAAAAACCTAAAAAAGTTCAACGCATCCTGGACGTGGGTTGTGGGGCGGCATGGGTGGCCGAACATTTTCAGAACGTAAAAGGCGTAGAAGTGTTCAGCATGGACATTTCAACGGTCAACCCGCAGCAGGCGGTAAAACGCTATCCGTTCGCGGGACATCTGGGCTTGGTCGCAGACGTCTTTCACCTGCCGTTCCGCCCGGGGCTGTTTGACTTCGTAGTAGCCAGTGAGATCATCGAGCACGTCCCCGATCCGAGTCAGTTCTTGACGGTGCTTTGTCAGCAACTAGCCCCCGGTGGCCGCTTGGTCGTGACTACTCCCCACGCGGAAAAACTGGCGTACAGCCTGTGTATTCACTGTAACCAACCTACGCCTCACCACGCGCATTTGCACTCTTTTACGGCGGACAGCCTACGGGAGCACCTGCCGCCGCCCCTGCGTACGGGAGCCCGCACGACTACTTTTATGAACAAATTATTGCTGCACGGTCGGACGCATCCGGTGCTACGTCATTTGCCGTTCGGTGCTTGGCGGTTAGTGGATCGTTTGGCTTCGGTGGTGGTGCGGAAAACGGCACGTTTGATGCTCGTCGTGGAGCGGTATTGATATGCGGTATTAATATTAGGAGGGTACTAACTAATTTCCGCTGTTAACAGATTGTTCTCGTAGCGTATATCATCTCCGCCAAGTCATCATCCACGTCCGACCAAGCACCGTAAAGTTCTTTAGCTAATTTCTGTTTCTTAGTGACTTCGTCAGAGGAACTTTTATTCCTCATACTACCGGCTAGCTTAGCTAGCAACTCTAGTTTAGCATCCAGAGACAGTAATTCAAAAATTTTAATGTATTTGGAAATAATAACATCTTCCATATTGTATTTTTTGCACACTAAATTACGAGAATATCACTTCATTGACAAGTAATTTCGTCTAATAGCTTCCGTCAAAGTATTGTTTCATCCGCTTTCGGTTCAGCCGAATCAACGTCCGCACCAACGCCCAAGCCACAATAGCGAAAAACACGAGTCCCAGCTTCGTTTGTAGCAGGGCCGCATCTTGCATTCTCCCCCACACTTCGCTCACGCCATCACCCCGTGCGCTAGTTTTGGTCGCCATGTCTACGAATTGCTGCCGACGCCAAAAGACAAAAGCTAGTATTTCCGCTACGGCGATCAAGCAGGCGGTAGTGAAAATTCCCCGGCTCCAACGTGCGCGGCGCAGCAGTAGAATCGCCGACGCTAGTAGCAGTAAAGCCGTCACCGCGATGCCTCCCCAAAACACGAGTACCTGAGATTGTATCCACCTCATTTCTGCGAAGTGAGTCACCATCTCTGGATTACGACTTTCGCCCAATGCTTCGGCTACCAAGTCAACGCTTTGCTGACTAACGAGCAGCTTGCTCCCAAGCGCGTAGAGAATTGTCGCCGACAGGAGAATGAAAATCCAGGCAGTAGTGGAGAGGAAGACTTGGTCTTTGAGTGCTTGGGGTGCAGTAATTGGAGTCATAGCTGGTCTAGTTATCTGCCCCGCGCGCTACCAACGCTCGCACGGCGGCGGCTGGCTGGATCAATCTGCCCGTATCTGCCGTATTTTTGGTAGCAATACCCGTTTTATCCAGGATTTTAAACGCTTCCTTATTCGTCAAATCGGGACGAATACTTTTCATAATGCCCAAAAGGCCACTGACGAAGGGCGTTGCCATAGAAGTACCGTTGTGCGCAGCGTAAGTATTGTTGGGTTTGGTACTAAAAACCCCCACCCCGGGTGCTGCTACCGCCATGGCAATTTTACCAACTCGGTTGGAAAACTGGGCGCGTTGCAGTTCGCTATCAATAGCCGACACACCGATCATACCCGTCGCATTGACGGGCGTGTAACCCGCCGCATCGCGGTTGCTATTGCCCGCTGCGGCTACGACAATCGCACCGCGATCCGTAGCGTATTTAACCGCCTCGCTGTAAGCACGTTGACGAGATTGGGTACTGAAACCTCCAAGTGACAAGGACAATACATCCGCCCCTTTGTCCGTGGCCGTAATAATGGCGTTGATGATGTCTTGCTGGGTACCACTACCACCCGCTCGCAGTGCTTTGACACTAGTGATGTTGATAAACTTGTCCGTTCGGGCGAGCGAGGCGACCCCTACCCCATTGTTCGTCACGGCTCCGGCAATGCCCGCACAGTGCGTACCGTGTCCCTGCGGGTCATTATCGTATTTTTTACCAACGGAGCGGTAGTTGGCGCGTAAATCTTCGTGCTGCGCGTCTACGCCCGTGTCGAGGATAGCGACGAGGGCTTTGCGCTGCGGCTGTACTTGGTCCGAAGTGAGTAGCTCGTACAATTCGTTAATTTTCAGGGCTTTCATCGCCCACTGCCGCTTGACTTCGGGATCGTTGATTCCTAAAATGGAGGTGCCAATGGGCGTATCTTGCTTGGGGAGAATATCCAGCTTAATCACTTCGTTGGGTTCCACATAATCGACCAAATCAGCAGCGTACAATTGCTGCGTTACATCCGCTAAGTCCGCACCAGCGGGGAGGTCCAGCATCACGTAATCGTCCAGGTCCGTACGGTCGCCATCCTGTGGGTGAAAGGCGGGGCAACTGGTCCACCCCTTAGCTCCAATCCAGCGTTTCCAGCGTTCGGAATCGGTGCTGGGGCGAAGTTCTACCAATAGTTCTGCGTCGGGGGCGTAGTTGGTGACCATCGTGGATTCAGCAGTAGCTGCGGTATCTGCCGAGGGGTTTAGTGCTATTCCACGATGAATACCCGCAAAGCATAGTACTGCTACGATGCCCACCGGAACAGCCAACTTGCCCAACGTAGCAATAGCCCGCAACGCCAGCATAGCGCCACCCAAAAATAGTAAGTCCCGGAAAGACTGGCCAAAAAGCGCTTGCCAATTACTGGTTTGGGTAAAAACACTCGCCGCCCAAAGTACTACACCGGGAGCTAGCAAATACCGTACGGCCCGCAGTCGCTCCCGATCTAACGCCACCCCCAGGAGTCCGAACAGCGCTAAAACAAAGCCTATCGTATACATAAGCGATTCATTTTTGGTAAGAATACACTACTTTTTCGGAAAATGCTAGTTTTTTCGACGAAGGAAGCAAAAGACTTATACGGCCAAAAAGGGATAGTCAACTAGCCACAGGCTAAAGCCGTAGCTTCAATTTTATCAAAGAACGAGCACTGTCCATCTTGCAAAAGTCAATCGCTGATCAAATGGATGAGGTCCGCCTCCGTATCCACATCGTAGCAACCGGAAGGGAAGTTGATCGTTGCCAGTTGCTTGCGGTAGCGTTTGACCACTTGTTTGGCCCCGTCATCACCTCGCAAGTGAAGCAGCTCGGGTACGACCAAAGCACTGAAAAAGGTGGGCGGACCTTGCCCTTCGGCGTATTTTGAACAGACCACGGACGCGCCGGTAGCCGTACGCTGTTGCACCAACTGCTGCAAGATATCCGCCGTCAGAAAAGGTTGGTCGGCTACGCTGATGAGGAGGCCGTTGTTGCTTTGCGCCAATAATTGATGGACGCCGTAGGCGATGGTTGTACCCATGCCTTCGGCCCAGTTTTCACAATAAAGAAGCTGTTCATCCGGCAAGTCGATACGGGGGCGTATCTGCGCTTGCTGCGCGCCTAGTACTACGAAAACAGGACCAACTTTACTGGCCAGCGCTTGCTGTACAACGTAGTTCACCAATACCGTTCCCCGGAAGGGCAATAACTGCTTGGGTTGCCCCAAACGACGAGAAGCTCCCGCCGCCATGACCAGAATAGGCGTTTTCACAGGTTCAAATTTAAACAATAATTTAATCTTCCCCAGCGCCTGGCGACCACGAAAAACCCGTAACTTTCCGCAAAATAAACGCCATGGAAAGCTGGAAAACGCAACGCATTCTGCATTTCTTTAATCGTGCCACTTCCGTCAAGGACATCATCAAATCTTCTTTGCTAAAAGACGATCCCGAACAAGGCGCTAAAAAAGGCTACGTTATCGGGCAGCTCGTGGCCGAACGTATTTTGGACACCCGCAACCGCTTACCCGCACAGCGTTTTCGCACCTACGAGCAACTCTGCGACGTGAAAGGCTTGGGCACCGACAAACTCCACGATTTGGCGAAGTCCCTGGCCATCCCAGCGGATACCTACTTTCAGCAACGTCTATTCGACAATTTACTCCTCGGTAATTGGGAAGTAGCCGCCCGCCGAACGACTTTCGAAGACGCTAACACTTTTCAGCAGGTTGCTAGCAGTGCGTGCGCGCTGAAGGCAGTCGTTGCGGAGCAATTATACGGTGCGCCCAATGCTTTCGGGGAGGAGCTGAACCGCTTGCAGCATTTAGCTATCCAAAACGGCTACCTGGAGCAATGGGGGGATGCCTACATCGGCGGTTACAACTTTGCAATCTGGTGGTACTTATTCGACTATGACAACTGGTTCACTTTTGAGCGTATCCAGACTGTTTGCAATGAGTACTTGGGGTACCACCATCTACCTGCGGACCGCATCGCGTTCTTCCAATTGCGTGGTATCAGCCACGGCCCCATGACGGCTACTCGCCAACAAAACCTCTTGCCCATTATCGTCAACCACGGCGAGCGGGTAGTGACCAC
>JBCDIR010000303.1:0-4732 GCA_038748735.1 Bacteroidota bacterium
AAAACCAGGACGGGGGCTAAAATAAAATTACTCATCGCTGGCCGTTTAGCCTGGCAGAACACGGACTTACAACAAACCTTAGCCCAACTCCGCCACCGGACCGATGTACAACTGCTGGGCTTCGTAGCCGATGCAGATTTGCCCAAGCTACTTGGTGCGGCCCTCGCGTTGACCTACGTGTCGCTATTTGAGGGGTTCGGCGTCCCCGTTTTGGAAGCCATGCAAGCCAAGGTACCCGTATTGACCGCCAACCGCAGTTCGTTACCCGAAGTCGCTGGAGACGCCGCCCTCCTCGTCGATCCGACCCAAGTGGAAGAGATAGCCACTGCGCTGCAACAGCTCTGGGAATCAGCCACTCTACGCCAAGAATTAATCGCTAAAGGGGAGCAACAGCACCGACGCTACACCTGGGAAAAAGCTGCTGATGTCGTCAACGCCGCAGTAAGTCATGCGCTACGGGAAACGTGATGTATCCTTATACTTGCTAGCCCCAGTCACAGCTTGCTGGGACACGTCCTTCTACCTCAAGTGAGTGTAACGCAGCGATCCCCCTCCTAAAGGCGAGCCTGCGAGCCGATCCCTCGTACCATAAGTGGCGTGCAACGCAATGGCCCTAATACCTGCTACCGATAGACAGGGTTGACACGAAGAGCACAAAGGGTCTCCCGGAGGACGCGGAGGTTTTTAGTACGTACTATTTTTCATCGTCAGTACCCTTTCCGATCAGTACTCAAAAAGCAGCTTGCGCGTCACCTCTTGGGGCATGTGACGTGTCTTTCTACCCCAAGCGAGTGTAACGCAGCGGTCCCTTCTCCTAAGGGCGAGCTTGCGAGCCGGTCCCTCTACCCACAACGCAGCAGTTATCTACGGTACTCGTGTCGAATAGACAGTGACGGTTGAAATTACGCCCCAGCGTCCTTCTACCTGCTACCATAGATTTTGGTTCACCAAAATCGATCCCACTACTGGTTATACCTTCCAAAACTCCCGCTCGTGAATCGTTCCCGCCCGCAGCTTCAGTTTCTGCCCGTCGCGTTGGCGAAAAACGCACAGGATTTCAGCGGCGATGGCCAGCGCGATCTCCTCCGGCGATTCGGCCCCAATGTCTAAACCGACGGGGGCGTGGACGTGTGGATAGTCGCGTAAGTCCCGCGTGAGGCCCGCGGCTTGGAGTGCTTCGTTGAGTTTATCAAAGCGCTTGCGTGGTCCGAGCATTCCCAAGTAGGGTAGGGGAGGACTATTTAAGAAGTGGGGAACCATCCGCAGGTCCCAGTCGTAATCGTGGGTCATGAGGACGACGGCGGTGTATTCATCCAGTGGAATGCGGTCTACTTCACTATAATCGTAGATGCGGTGAACGACGCTGGAGATACTCCGCAAGATTTTCGCTTTTTTAGCTAATACGGAGATTTGCCAACCCAGCTCACGCGCTACGCCGATCATCGCGTTCACATCGTAATTATTACCGACGATAAGCAGACGCGTTTCGGGGCGCAGGTATTCGACCAAAACTTCCCGCTCGCCCTTGGCGAAACGGACGACTTTTGGGCGCTTACGGTCCCAAACGGCGGCTACGTCATTCCGCAGATCACTAGCCGTTAAATCGACTAGTTGAATCGCCTCATCCGGGTGGAAGAGGAGTTGGTTCTGTCCCAGGTCTGCCACCTCCGCCGCAGCGATGACTTTGAGTAATACGGCGGGCTGGTCCGCTTCGATGGTCCGGCGGAGTAGCTCAATGGGGTTGTCCTCCGTTCGGGAGTCAAGGGGCGCAAATAGGATTTCGATTCGGCCGTTACACCCCAAGCCAACGCCAATTTGGTAATCATCGCCATCCAGCGTATCGTAGACGACTTTGGAGGCCGTTTGTCGCAGGATAGCCCTTTTCGCCTTTTTCAACGCATCGCCTTCCAAGCAACCACCGCTGATGCCGCCCACGTACTGGCCACTGGCCGAGACCAACATCCGCGCCCCGATGCGGCGGTAAGACGATTCCTCCACCTTCACGACGGTGGCCAGCGCCATCGGGTCCTCCAACTGCCGCCATTGATCGTAGGCTTTGATGATTTTGCGGATTTCCTTCATAGTCTGAGTGTATTTTACCCCATCATTATCTGTCTTGTTGGAGTTTAGCTAGCGATCAAACGAATTGCTCAACCGGTATCGGGAGGATAAGCTTTTGATTGCATTTTTTGTAAAAAAATGTAATTCACGCGTAGCGTTTGGGCCGGAGCGGTTAATAAGTAAGTGTACAGCTGGTGAGTATAATCCGTTGGTAGCTTTTTATGCTCACTCCGTGTTTTTAAACAAGTTCTATTCACCATAATAACCAAATACCAGATGAATCGCTATTTATTTTTACTCGTAGGCTTACTGCTAATGTTGAGTGCCTGCAATGATGATAATTATTTTACGACTACGGAAACGATTTTTCCCGAAGAACCGACGGTAATTGAGGTGGAGAACACCTTTCTGACTTATGCGCGTTCCAATGGTGATTTAATCTTATTGGATGGCATTGCCAAGCGTCGCTTAGAAAGTGATGATGTCAGTTTTAATCTGGCCATTGGTTCGGGCGGAATCACTTGTTCTAGTAATGGTTTAGACCCTTACTACGATCTAGCGGATGATTACCCTCGAGTTGATGCAGAGTTCTTCTTTTTTGATGGGAATCTTACTACTGGCTTAACGTATATGGTACTATCGGACCTTTTTGAGGGAGAACCGCGTGCCCCGATTTCTTATCTCCCCAATTTGTACGAATGTGGCGACTATCAGCAGCCAATAACGGAGATCACCGAGCTTACGGAAGATTACGTAGCAGGAAATATCCAGGGCGATTTTTTCTACATGTTGGACCCAGCAGATTTTCCAGAACCTGACGATTGGACTGCCTGTCCCAATTGGATAGTCGTTGAAGATGTTGAGATCGAATTTGCTTTGCCCTACACCGATTGTTAATGTTAGAGGAGTCCGAAATACATTCTTTACTATCCGCTTGCTTAGACGGGGAAGAAACAGCGCAGAAACAATTCTATGAGTTGTTTCTGCCTTACGTATTTACTATCGTGCGTCGATTGGGGGTGCCAGATCACAATTTGCGTGATGTCGTGCAGGAAGTTTTTATCGAGCTGTTTTTACACTTGGAAAATTATAACGCAGATAAGGGCACATTGAAAACCTGGGTTCGAACAATCACGACCCGAAAAGTGAGCAATTACCAGCGTACAAACCGACGGTATCGTAAAGTGGTGATTACTCCCTCAACACAACCTACTGCTCCTACCGCTCCCGCTTCTAGCAGCCCCAATATCGTATCGTGCCTTTCTCATCAGCAACTTGAAAATTTAATCAACGAACTACCAGAACAGTACCGGCGAGTGTTTCGACTCAAAGAAATCGAGGGGTATAGCCATCTAGAGATAGCGCAGCTACTCGATATCAGCCCTTCCACTTCGCGTACGCAGTTAACGCGTGCTAAAGCGCAACTCCGAACAATTATTAAACAACTTCCCAGCTATGACCACCGATAATCACCCGTCCTCAGACTTTTCACCCGGCGAAATTGATGCTGATTTCGATGCCGCAGCGTTTGATCTGACCTGGGAGTCCGTTGGTCCGGGGATTCGCCAGGCCGTACAGGAAAAGCGCCGCCGCCGTCGCTCAGGTTTCTATTTGTTGTTGGGAACAACCGTCGTAACGCTGTTGTTGGTAGTAACTAGGCATTTGGGCGTGACCGAATTAGGCGCTTTCCCAGTTGGTGTAGTCGATCGCGTTTCCGCCGATGAGGTCACCAAAGAAGTGCTTTTTAACTCCGAAGACGAGTGTATACAGCGAGCAGAAAAAATTGCCAAGGGGGAGCATCATTCACCATTATCAACGGGTAAAGGAGCCATTTTACCTAGTCTTGGAGCCACTGCCGCAACCCGTACAACGGAAGCAGGAGGGAATTTCGTCATTACGTCGGCGCTACCTACCCCTATCCCTTCGGTACTGCCCAGGGTGTCTTCATCTACCGAGGGGTTACTGTCTACGGACCAACTATCTTCTTTTGAAGCGGTACGGGGCACCGAAAAGCGATCTGATCCGCTGAAGACGATTCCACAACTATCCACCCTCGCCCCCGGTCCAGTATCACCAGCTGAAACCGATACTGCGCGGAACGTATCGGTGCTGCCTCCAACTGAAGGAGCGGCTTGGTTCGTTAGTGTCGCAATGGGTGCGGCGTACACTTCGCAGGTTCCAGCTACGTCCACGACGGGAACGGATAAGCCATTGATCGGTACTATTAATGAACTTCGTATCGGAAGAGACTTAAGCCGTCGCTGGTCGGTCGTACTCACGGGCACGCGACAAACACAGCGCTGGCGTAACAATGCTACCCTTAATTTGCTCTCACAGGTGTATCAGCCAGGAACCATCGATACTATTTTTCGCATCTTACCCACGGGCGACGAAATCTACTTGTATACCGACAGCGTAGCAAGTGTGCAGCAGGTTAAATTTCAGCATTTTAACGAAGCGGTCACTTGGCAAGTGGGTACGCTGGTTGGCTTTCGTATGATTAAGCAACGCTGGCGCGTTAGTTGGTGGAGTGGACCACAGCTGCGGCTATCCACGCGACGTAGCGGGCAACAACTTTCTGCTAATGGCATCCCGGAGGGGCTACCTTTAGCTCCCGAGTATAGGGTACAGCAAGCGGTAGCTTGGCGCAATGAACTGACCTTGGATTACG
>JBCDIR010000304.1:0-4722 GCA_038748735.1 Bacteroidota bacterium
ACGGTGGCGTCGGCCACTTGGTCGCGGACTTTAACTAGTTTTGCTTCGTTACGGCCCGCCATCGCCCAACTTAGTTCGCCCTGGCTACCGTAGTTTTCGAATAAATATTCCGCCACCAACCGACCCGTGAAGCCGGAGGCACCCCAGACGATGAGATCGTAGGTTTTGTTGTTCATAGTATGCAATTCGGTTAGCGCAATTTAAGATCATCCACTGGGATAATATTGATAGTGTTGTTAATCTTTTGCTGAGATGCAAAAATGATGACATTTGTATCCAATAGTACCTTATTCCCACTCATCACGGAGTTGCTTTTGCCAACCTAATGGGTCTTGAATATCACTGAACATAGCTACGCGCTCCATTTGTTCAAAGATGTTTAGTAGACGTTTACTTTGAGCGTGTGCATCTTGGTTATTTTGAGCGACGCTTACGATAACCTTAACTTGTTGTTTGTCCAAATTGTCGTATCCGTTCGGAAGTTTGATTGTTCCGTTCTCGACAATAGTAGTAAATGCTATTGATGGTAGTTCCATATGCAAATCCTAAAGTTTAGAATCATCAAGGATCTTTTAATAAAGGTAACATTTTTTCGTTACCACAAGTTTCCATTTCTTTCTGGTGTATCTAACATTAAACAAAAACCAACATTCCCGAATCTTGTTTACTTTTGGGCAGCAAACCACGTACAGGATGAGGAACAAACACCTTTGTATCATTTGGGTATCACTATTGTTGAGTTTCGTTGGGCTGGCTTCTGCCTGCGGGGAAGAAGGGGCCGTGCAAGCCGAAGATCTCGTTGGCCGCTGGGAAATTAGCAGCGCCATGCGCGGTGGGAAGGTCACCACGACGATGGACCAAATGTTCTTCGATTTTGGTACCGACGGCAAACTGGTAACTAATATGCTGGGCCAGGATCAGACCTTCCAGTATACACTCGATGGGAATACCATTCAACAACGCGAAGGGGTACTCGAAGCGGACTACGAAATTGTCCATTTCGCAACCGATAGCTTAGTATTGCGTTCTACCATTCGTTCGCAGCAGTTTTTGCTGACCTTGCGGCAAGCGAATTAGTAGCGAGTCGCTGAGTTGTGATTTACGAACTTTGATTAGCGAGTGCTGGGTTATCCTGGTTTGAAAAAAGTAGTTATCAACTCATCACTTACTGCTCCGCACTCAAAACTAAAAAATGCCCACTTTTCTTACCCCGCAGCAATTCCTCACCACCGGAGCGGAGGTGCTGGTCGACGTACGGTCACCGGGCGAGTTCGGGCAGGGACACTGGCCAGGAGCGCAGAACTTACCGTTATTTTCCGATGAAGAAAGAGCCGAAGTAGGCACGCTCTACAAGCAGACCAGTCCTGACGCAGCCTTGTTGCGCGGTCTGGAGATTGCGGGGTCGAAAATGCGCTGGTACGTTGAGGAAAGTCGCCGTTTAGCTTCTAATCAAATACTGACGATACACTGCTGGCGCGGCGGACAGCGCTCGCAGAGCGTAGCTTGGCTGCTGGAAAAAGCGGGGGCGCAAGTGCAGGTGATCGAAGGTGGCTACAAAGCATTGCGCCAAGCGGGAAGAAAACACTTAACGGAAGACGAACGCCCCTGGATTGTGTTACACGGTCCCACGGGGTCCGGCAAGACCAAACTGCTGCACCAACTGCGCGATCAGGGTGCCGCCATCCTCGACCTGGAGGGTATGGCCCGGCACAAAGGCTCTGCTTTTGGCGACCTGGGCGAAGCGGAGCAACCGACTACGGAACATTTTGAGAATCTATTGCTGCGGGCTTACGCCCAATTGCCACCCGAGCAGCCCGTTTGGGTAGAAAACGAGAGTAAGACCATCGGTACGGTCTACCTGCCACAAGTGCTACAAGACCGGATGCAGCTGGCCAAATTGGTACAACTGGATATGCCACTGACTTGGCGCGTGGAGCAACTCGTAGCGGATTACGCTAAATTTCCCATCGCCGATTTGCACCAAGCGTTCGAGAAAATCCGTAAGCGGCTGGGCGGGCAGTACGTGCAGCAAGCACAGCGAGCGTTGGCCGCTGGAAACTTCGCGGAGGCGGCTACCATTGGTCTCCAGTACTACGATAAAGCCTACCGTTTTAGCTTGGAACGGCGAACCATTCCCCCCGCTTTTCAGTTGCAACCAGAAACGAACGACTTCCGCGTTATCACCCGGCAATTGCTGGCGTGGCAGCGCAAAACCTTTCCCCAATGACCAAGACCTATCCGCTCACCCAGTACAGTCACGGCGCGGGCTGTGGTTGCAAAATTGCGCCCGAAGTACTCGACCGCATTTTAGGAAGTGCCACCGCCGAAATATCAGATTTCCCCAATCTACTCGTGGGTAATCAGGAACGGGACGACGCGGCGGTTATGGACCTCGGTGACGGTACCGCCATCATCAGTACGACGGACTTTTTTATGCCCATCGTCGATGACCCGACGGATTTTGGACGCATCGCCGCCGTTAACGCTATCAGCGATATTTACGCGATGGGTGGTACGCCACTACTGGCCATTGCCATCCTTGGTTGGCCGATCAACGAGATTCCGGCGGAAGTGGCGGGTGCCGTGCTACAAGGTGGGCGGCAAGCGTGTCAAGAAGCGGGTATACCGCTGGCGGGCGGCCACAGCATCGACAGTCCAGAACCGATTTTCGGCCTCGCTGTCACGGGACGGGTGGACCTCAACCGACTCAAAAAGAACGGCGGTGCGCAAGCCGGCGATTTCCTGTTTTTGACCAAGCCCCTCGGGGTAGGAATTCTGAGTACGGCCCAGAAAAAGGGACACTTACAAGCTGAACACGCTACGCTGGCCCGTGACAATATGGTCCGCCTTAATACCATCGGTATTGAACTGGCCCAGCACCCCAGCGTACGCGCCATGACGGACGTGACGGGCTTCGGCCTGCTCGGTCACCTCCGCGAGATGATGGAAGCTAGCAATACCACCGCCGAGCTGGACACGGCTGCGATTCCGTTTCTGGACCTTTCCGTCTTGGAAGGCTACCTTGACAAAGGCTGTATTCCTGGCGGTACGCGCCGCAACTTTGCCAGTTACGGCCACGCTATTGCCCCCTTGACCGACCACCAACAACACCTATTATGTGATCCGCAAACGAGTGGTGGCTTACTCATTGCGGTGGACCCGACGGCGCAGGTGGACATCCAGATGCTACTAGCTGAGCACGACCTGCCAAGCGCTCCGATTGGACGCGTGGATGCGGCGGGGGAGTATCGGGTGCGGGTGCGGTAGGTGACCCGTTACGTCAAATTACCTTCAAGCATTGAACTACTATTTATGAAAATCTACACCAAAACTGGCGACCAAGGCGAAACGGGCCTCTTCGGCGGCCAACGCGTCCGGAAGGACCACGCGCGCATCGAAGCCTACGGTACGTTGGACGAACTGAACGCCTTCGTAGGACTGCTGCGCGATAGTGTGACGGACGAAGAGGTGCGTGCGCAACTGTTTGCGGTGCAAAATCGCTTATTTGACCTGGGGGCTTACTTGGCTACCCCACCCAAGGATGGAAAGGTAGCCTTATCCTTGGGGGTGACCGCAGCGGATATTACCACCCTAGAAACAGCGATGGACACCATGGACGCCGAACTCGCTCCCCTGCGCAATTTCGTGCTACCCGGTGGTCACGTAGTGGTCTCTTATGCACACTTGGCACGGACGGTCTGTCGGCGGGCGGAGCGCTTGTGCGTGCGTTTGCAGGATGAAGTGATTATTGATGCTTTATTATTGCAATACCTGAATCGTTTATCGGATTATTTCTTCGTACTGGGGCGTTTCCTGGCGCATAAGTTGGGGGTAGCGGAAGTGAACTGGGAGAAGCGATGAGGTTGGTGTGGCTGGTGCATTGTTACATTATTTGCTAATTTCGCAGCGTTCCAAACAACCGTTTTATCCAACAAGCTGTTGGAACAGTGAATTATCAATCCGTCTCAGCAATAATGACCAAAAACGCTAGTACGCCAGACCTCGTCAATGACGACTACATCCACGTGATCGGTGCGAAGGAGCACAACCTGAAGGACATCAGCCTGTCCATTCCGCGCAACCAGTTGGTGGTGGTTACGGGCATCAGCGGAAGTGGGAAATCTTCCCTGGCTTTTGATACGATCTATGCGGAGGGACAGCGTCGCTATATGGAGACGTTTTCGGCCTACGCCCGCCAGTTCATCGGCGAAATGGAGCGCCCGGAAGTGGAACAGATCACGGGCCTGAGTCCGGTCATCAGCATTGAACAGAAGACGACGGGACGCAATCCGCGTTCAACGGTGGGGACAGTGACGGAGGTCTACGATTTCCTACGCCTACTGTTTGCACGTATCGGCGAGGCGTACAGCTACGAGACGTGGCAGAAGATGGTCAGCTACACCGAAGAGCAGATTCGGGAACAAATCATCAAAGATTTCGGGGGACAGAAAATTGCGGTGCTGGCGCCTTTAGTTCGCGGACGCAAAGGCCATTACCGCGACTTGTTCGAGCAGATGCGCAAGCAAGGCTACACCAAAATGCGCGTTGATGGCGAATTGCTCGACCTCACGCCCGGTTTGCAGGTGGATCGCTACAAAGTTCATGATATTGAACTGGTGGTGGATCGTCTCAAAGTAACCGAAGAGCGCTACGAGCGTCTGGGGCAAAGCCTAGAAATGGCCCTGAAAATGGGTAACGACTTGGTGATGATTGCCGATCACG
>JBCDIR010000305.1:0-4720 GCA_038748735.1 Bacteroidota bacterium
CCGTTTTTATTATCGCGCCCCCTTTAGTACTTTTGCCCCGATCTAAATTCGACGTATGGGTTGGTTCAAACGTTTGAAAGACGGTATTCAGACCGCAACACGTAATAAGAAAGAAGCACCAGAGGGGCTTTGGTACAAGTGCAAACGCTGTAAGCAGACTTCGACGATGAAGGAACTACGTGAGAATCACTACAAGTGTCCGCACTGCAATTACCACGTCCGCATCGGTTCTTTCGACTATTTCGACCTCATTTTTGATGGCAACTTCGAACTGCTGTTTGAGGAGTTACGGGCGGTAGATCATCTACAGTTTAAGGACCTCAAAACTTATCCGGACCGCCTCCAGGCCGCCTACGACAAGACGGGTTTAACGGACGCCATTACCGTCGGTAAAGGTAAGGTTAACCGCCGGCCGTTGGTGATTGCAGCCATGGACTTCAAATTCATCGGCGGGTCGATGGGGACGGTGGTAGGAGAACGCATTGCCCGCGCCATCGACTACTGCCGGGATAACCGAATTCCGCTGTTGATCATCTCCAAAACGGGAGGTGCGCGCATGATGGAATCGGCCTTCAGCCTGATGCAGATGGCGAAGACTTCGGCTAAATTGTCTACACTAGCCAAAGCGGGCGTACCGTACTTTTCCTTCCTGACCGACCCGACCACGGGCGGCGTAACGGCTTCCTTTTCGATGCTCGGCGACGTGAATTTTGCGGAACCGGAAGCCCTCATCGGCTTTGCGGGACCGCGCGTGATCAAGGAAACCATCAAACGCGATTTGCCGGAAGGCTTCCAAACCTCAGAATTCGTACTGGAACACGGCTTCCTCGACTTCATCGTCGATCGCTCGGAATTGAAGGGGCGAATTGCTGATTTGTTGCAGTTGTTTGAGGAAAAATAAACGGTACCGGTTACCTTGACAATTGGTGGC
The DNA here is from genome assembly GCA_038748735.1 of Bacteroidota bacterium. Taxonomy (GTDB): domain Bacteria; phylum Bacteroidota; class Bacteroidia; order Chitinophagales; family Saprospiraceae; genus Lewinella. The sequence goes on from JBCDIR010000305.1 coordinate 932, forward strand.
GAATAGGTTAACTTAGCAAAAAAACGGAATGACGTTGGAAGCACCAAAGTTGAATAACCTTAGCATTGAGGACTATTTAGTCGTCGAAGAGCAAGCGGAGGAGCGCTACGAATACCACGACGGTGAGATATTCGCTATAGCGGGGGGGAGCCTGCGGCATTCTCTAGTCAGTCTAAACTTCAACTCAGAAATTAGATTTGCACTAAAAAAGAAAAATAAGCACTGTCGTGTTTTTAATGGTGATGCCAAACTTCACGTTGTCTCCGTCAACAAAATCTTTCATCCCGACGGTATGATCGTTTGCGGAGAAGTACAACTGTCTCCTCGTACCAAGCATGCCTTAACCAATCCCTCCATCATCATTGAAGTATTATCCCCTTCCACGGAACTTTATGATCGCACGGATAAATTTTATTCCTACCAACAAGTACCGAGCCTAGAAGAGTATGTACTCGTCAGTCAGGACAAAGCACAAGTCGAAGTCTTTCGTAAAACGGGCAACAAGTGGGTAATTGAGCGTATTATCGGTATCGCTGAAACGGTCTCGCTCACTTCCGTTGGTATTCAACTAAATATGGAATCCATCTACGAGAACGTAGACTTTGATCCAGAGACGTAGTTGACGCACGAAACACTTCTCTTCAGCAAAATTTTTCTACGCTTCCGCAAAAAAGCAGCGGACAATTGCGCTTTTTAGCTATGTTTGACTGATGGTAAGGAGCCGTCCTTTTCGTTGGCAACCATTAGTAGTATACAGGGGTATACTTTTACTCCTAATCCTGGGCGGCGCACCGGCCGCTGATGCACAACAACTGGTTGCTTACGCTTTTCACCTCACCGAAGAATTTGGTCTACCTGATCCCGAAATATATGATATTGCAGAAGACCAAGACGGCATCATTTGGTTAGCTACCAATAGTGGTTTGTACGCTTACGACGGTTGTGCTTTTCGCTTACATCGCCACCCAACGCAAAAGGGGCAGTCCGTTTTCAATTTGTTGATTGGACAACGAGGTGAGGTGTATTGCAATAACATTAGTGGTCAAATCTTTCGCTACCAAAATGGCCGCATGAACCTGCTGGGCAGCTCTCGCCCACCGGATGCGGTTGGCTTGGATGATCTAGCGCTCATTGACGGTGAGCTGATCGTGCGTGGAATGCTGGCACTAGCGAAATTCAACGCTCATTCGGAGCATCAGCTGGATACTATTACCCACTTTATTCCTCGCTCTCCGTCCAGCAAGTTGGTTCCGTACGAAGGCGGCCATTTGATTTACCAAAACAATGCCCTGTGTACTTATGCGCAGGGAAAATGTGAAGTGTTACACACTTATCCAACACTAGGCCATTACGTCGAAGCGGCTTTCTTACTGAATTTTGATGGAATCCTGGTCATTAGCTTTTACCGAGGTAGCGAACTTGATTTTTATCTGCTGGATGGTCCTGAAGCACGCCCCATCAACGATTTCGCTGCCATTGAGAGCCACTCGCTCGTCGGTTACCGAAAACTTCGGGGCATACACTGGCTGCTCACCTCCGGTGGCGCTTTCGGCTACCGGATAGAGGGACAAAAAGTAGTTTTGGTCAAAACACTCCTCGCCAATAAAACTACTACCGACGCCATCTGTGACCGCGAAGGCAACCTGTGGATCAGTACGCTTAAGCACGGACTTTACGTTTTTCCACCGGAGGAGGTCCAGCTGCTGGAATTACCCTACTTGCCAGATCAAAATATACGCGAGGTGCTCACGCCTACGGAACACGATGTCTACTTTATTGCTAATAACACCACGCTATACCACGTAAACACCCAACAAAAAACGAGCCGCAGCTACCTGCTATCGCCTTTTAGTCATCAGCATATTTACACCGATTCGCTGTTGCCGTACCTTGATCTTTACAACGGACCTAATATATCCAGGATTGTTCTCAAAAACTGGCAACCGCAAAGCATCAGAACACAAGTGGGCCCCAAGTTTAAACTGCGCCTAACCGATAAATTATTCTTCAGCTCGCATTACTGGGGTGTACATATTCACGACGAAGCGAACGAAGTCGACCGGCGTATCTACAAGCGGGCCTACACCGCCAGTGCTACTCCCGAGTGCGCTGTATACATCAACTTTGAAGAAGGCTTGATGCTCACCGATACCCTGCTAGAAAAACAAGCATTTGTACAATTCTGCGCAGAGATACTCCGCCCACGGCATCTACTCAGCGAAATCAATAGCGAGCGCACCTGGTTGATGACGGATAGTCTGCTGCTTGGTATGGAAAAAGGAGTGGTCACCACCCAATTGGGCACGGCGCAAGGTCTATTCTCCACAGCGGTAACGGCCATAGCCATAGATGAGCAGTTTCTCTACCTAGCTCATCCAAACAATATTCAAGCCCTACGACTACGCGATCAGGCCTTTTTTGACTTTCCGTATTTGCCGATGTTGCGTCAAACGAAAGTGCGAGAATTGCGCGTACAGGGCGACTGGTTATGGATCAATACGGGTAGGCAACTGTACCGCTTACCTAAGCGCAGCCTCCACCTCTCCGCGCGCTCCCCTATCCCTCTACGCATCAAGACGGTAACCGTTGATGATGCTCCCCAATTGAATCCGTACCAGCCTAAGTTATCAGAACAAGCACAACGTTTGGATATTTACCCCTCGCTGCCTGGCGTACTGAGCAACGAACGCTATCGCTACGAGTACCGCTGGAATAAGGAGTCCGACTGGCGATCTTATCCGGCCAACACGGGCCAACTTCAGTTTGAAAATATTCCGGCGGGTCAGCAAACATTGGCCATTCGGGCCCGCGAACGCTACGGTAGTCGTATCTCCGCTACGCAGCGATTCACCATTTTGCGTGCGTTTCCGTACTGGCAACGCTGGTGGTTTTACGGTCTGCTCGTGGCGGGTACGCTCGCTATCTCCTACCTACTTTTTGAACGGCGGCGGCGAAAACGACGGCAGCAGTTTCAGCAACAGCTCCAAACGGTGGAACAGGAAAAGCAGATTATCCAACTTCAATTGGAGAACCTGCGCTCGCAGATGAATCCGCATTTCGTGTTCAACGCACTCAACAGTATTCAGGATTATATCGTGAATAACGAACAACGCTTAGCGGCTAAATTCTTGGTCAAGTTCTCGCGGCTGATTCGGTTGTATCTGGATCACAGCCGAACGGCCTCCATTTCGTTAGCCGAAGAAATCGATGCCCTGGAGTTGTACCTGACACTAGAGAAAGATCGCTTTGAGAATACGTTAAACTACTGTATCCAGCTTACTCCCGACCTGCCAACGGATCAGTTGTCGGTCCCTTCGCTCTTATTACAACCCTACGTCGAAAATGCGATTAATCACGGTTTACTGCACCAAACCGGGAAGCGTAACCTGTTTATTCAATTTGCTGTACGTGCCAACTACCTCCACTGCACCATCGAGGACAATGGTATCGGACGCATACGTGCGCAACAAATTGCCGACCGCCAACACCAATCCTTTTCTACGGATGCTTCCATTGACCGGATTGCTTTGCTCAACCGAGACTTGGAGCAAAAATTGAGTGTACAAACGGAAGACCTTTACCGAGCCGAAGGTCAGCCCGCTGGTACCCGCGTCACCATCCAAATCCCTTTGAACTATGAAGATTATCATTATTGACGACGAAGCCAAAGCCCGTCGCTTGTTGACTCAACTACTGGTACAAGAATATGGTCAAAGGGATTTGGATGGTGACGCGGGTACCAGCGGGCTGACCTTCGGCTCGGTAAAGGTCTTCCGTTTGTACACTCAA
>JBCDIR010000306.1:0-4720 GCA_038748735.1 Bacteroidota bacterium
CATCAGTCTATTAACTTCACTAAAAAACGAACTGAAAAATCGTTGCTTCCAAAGCGCCTCAAGTCACCACAGCTAAGTAGTTGCAAAAACTAATAATAACTAATAAATAACGTACGGCTCGCCGTACCGCTAATATTACGCAAAATGGCACATCCAAAATCACGCATTTCCAAGCAGCGCAAGCGCAAGCGCCGTACGCACGTCAAGGCCGCAGCGCCTAACGTAGTCACTTGCCAAGTAACGGGCGAGCGTCACTTGATGCACCGCTCTTACAATGACGAGGAAGGCAATACTTACTACCGCGGCAAGCTTTTGATCAAAGCGCCAGAAATTGAGTAAGCGCTCACGTACCACGTGACTTATCCCGAATTTTCGTTCGTACGAAGATTCGGGATTTTTTATGTCGTATCGGTACATTTCCATTATGTTTACCAAACTTTCAACGTAAACAAGTTCAGTTGACTATTCCCGCAATTCTAACACCCAAGTCGTATGCCCCGGCACGGACAGGGTCGTTAGCTCCTCCAAGGTCTTTCCAGTAGCAATTTCGGTAGCACTTTTTGCGTCTCCCAAGTGATCGGTGAAGCGAGCGGTGGGTAATTCCTGCGTTGCTGCGTTGGAGTTGTAGACCACCATAAGCGTCTTTTCCTCGTTGTGGCGGAAGTAAACGTACACCCCATTTTCGGGTATGTACTGCGTCAGTTGGCCATCTTGTAGCGCGCTGTTTTCCTTGCGGTAATTCGCTAGGGTACTGATGTAGCGGAAAGCTTCTTGTTCTTCGGGAGTACGGTCTTTGGCGCGAAACTTATTCTCTTTGTCCTTGCGAAAACCACCGGGAAAATCCTTGCGGCCACCTTCCCCAAAAGTTCCGCCCGTGCCCGTCATCAGGATTTCCGTACCGTAATACAGCATTGGGACACCCCGCATGGTCAACAGCAGGGCCATGGCCGACTTGAATTTCGTCAAGTCTTCGCCCAGGTTACCGTAGATACGCCCCAGGTCGTGATTGTCCAGGAAGAGGACATTATTGTACGGATTGGCGTAGAGGTAGTCTTTCGCCAAGGTGTAGTAGATGCGTGCCACCCCGTCGGTCCAGCCCTGCTCGCGGCTGAGGGCTTCGTTGAGGGCGTAATACATTTGAAAATCGGTCACACCGGGTAGGTTGCTGTTGTGACTGTCCGCGCGCTCCCCCTCTGGAAACCAAGCCTGGATACCCGCGCCGTGTACCCAAGTCTCCGCGAAGATGCCGATGTCGGGGTACTCTGCCAACATGCGACGGTTCCATTCCGCCATGAACGTTTGGTCGCAATAAGCATAGGTGTCGATGCGAAAACCGTCCTGGCCGCTGTATTCCGTCCACCAGATACTGTTCTGAATGAGGTAGTTGGCCAGCTGCGGCTGCTGCTGATTAAGGTCGGGCATGTGTTTATCAAACCAACTGTTGACTACCTGCTCAAAATCGCTCTGCGCACCGTAGGGGTCCATGTGAACGGGCGCGCGGTACGAGATAGGTTGTAGCCCCTCGGACCACTGGTGAATCCAGTCCTCACTAGGAATATCCTGAATGAACCAGTGGTGGTCCCCCGTATGATTGAAGATGACGTCCATAATGACTTTCTGGCCTCGCTCGTGCGCTAAGCGTATCAGTTGGCGGTACTGCTCATTGCTGCCAAAACGTCGATCAATGCGGTAGTGGTCCGTAACGGCGTAACCGTGGTAACTCTCGTAGGGTTGGTCGTTTTCCAGGACGGGATTGAGCCACAGTGCCGTCGCTCCCAGTTCTTCCAGATAATCCAGGTGCTCCATCACCCCGATCAAGTCCCCACCGTGGCGGAAGAAGAATTTCTCCCGGTTGACGTCCGTAGAGGTCATCCCTTTTACCTTGTCATTACCGCGATCACCGTTGGCAAAACGGTCGGGCATGATGAGGTAGATAAAGTCACTGGCGTCGATACCCTGTGCTTTGGCATCGGTAGTGCGCGACTGCAGGTCGTAGGGGTACGATTTCACTTTTGTTCCTGCGTCGTTGAGCAGTTCAATGGTAATTTGTTGCGCCCCAGCGTTTTCGGCAATAGCCAAAGTGACGAATAAATAGTTCGGATTGGCTAGGCGGGTCACCTTGGTTACGGACACCGCTGCGGCCTCCACCCGCGCCGTCAGCTGGGCAATGTTCCGGTCGTAGAGCAAGACCTCCACTTCGGGATTGGCCATTCCGACCCACCAGTTGGGCGGTTCGATGCGGGCACCCGAGAAGTGATCGCCCGTGGGTTGGCGGTAGTGGTATTCCGCGTGTTCCATCCCGAGCGGCATCTTCTGAAACGGATCGTCGTTATAAATCGATTTTTGCGCTAGCAACGGAAAGGCTACTAAACAGATCAATAAGGCGAAAATTGGCTTCATGCACTGTGTGTTTTTCAGTTGTTTTATTCCGTTATTCCAAATTGCGCCTTGGTGGGCTTACTCAGCAGGCTGATTGCCTTGACGGCAATACGCTTCTGACCGTAAGTACCCGTGCCGGCCCAGGCCATGTAGTCTTTGAGTTCCGATACTTGCTGCATATGAAATTCCATATCAAAATTATCGTCAGCAGCGTCCATATGAATTAAGTCTTTGTCACCGTCGTTGTAGACCACCCAACTGCCATAAGACAGCTCTCGTTGCCACTGCCCCACCACGAAAGTGCCGTCATCATGGAAACGCCACCAATGGCCTTTGTTCGGTTTGTTTTGTGAGTTATCCGCGTGGTTGACCCAGTGTTCGGCTACCCAAAACGTCCGCAGTAACAACTGTGTTTTCGGATGATTTCTGTTGGGTAAAACAGGCGTAGCGTAGGACCCCGTCTGGGCGGGCATCGTGCTACTCGCAGCAGCATTATTCCCCTTTTTAGTACAGGAGGTACAGGAAGAATTGGCCAAAAGCAGTGCCAAGGCAACCAGGAAAATACTGATTCTTACTTTGAATGCGTTCATGGAAAGTATTTATTTATTGCTACCAGGTTGGCGAATTTCCACCCCTTCGGATGATTTTGCTTCGCGCACCATGGCTTTTACGTCTTCTAATAATTGTTGCGCATCGTAGATGATGCCGTCCTTAATGGTGTACTGCACCCCATCGGTGCGGATCACTTCGTTTTGTGGGTCCAACCGAATGGCTCCGGTTCCGTAAAGGACTTTAAAATCGGCCAGCGGATTTTCTTTAACAATAACAAAATCCGCCTTTTTACCGACTTCCACCGTCCCGATTTCGTCTTCCAGTCCTAGCGCCTGCGCGCCGTACAAGGTAGCCGAACGCACAACTTCCAGCGGGTGAAAGCCCGCTTCGCGCAACAGTTCTAATTCACGAATGTAAGCAAAGCCGTACAATTGGAAAATAAAGCCCGAATCAGAGCCGACGGTTACGCGGCCACCCCGGTTTTTGTATTCGTTAACAAAGGTCATCCACAGGCGGTAGTTTTCGCGCCAAGCGACCTCCTGCTCCGTTCCCCAACTGTGCCAGTACGAGCCGTGGCTAATGCGACTGGGTTGGTAGAATTTCCACAGTGTGGGTAAGGTATACTCCTCGTGCCACTCGGCCCGGCGCGCGCGCATCAAGTCGCGGTTGGCCTCGTAGATATTGAAAGTGGGGTCAATGGTAAAGTCCAGTTCGAGTAGTTCGTCCATAACCTTATTCCAGTGGTCGCTGAAGGGTGGTGCGGCTTGCTTCCACAGGCGGCCCGCCTCCTCAAAGCGGTCTTGCTCGTTCTGGTAATTGTAATCCACGGGATAGTGCTGCACCGTCCGGTCGGCGAAGAGTGCTTCGGGCAAACCGTACCAGTGCTCCATGGTGGTGAGGCCCGCGCGGGCGCTTTCCAGTACGTTCCAGCGCGCTACGTCCATCTGCGCGTGGTGGCAAGCGGAGCGTAGGCCCAGGCGCTTGTTCTCGGCTAGTGCAGCCCCCATGATAGCGGGTGGCGCACCGAAAAACTTGATGCCGTCCGCGCCTTTTTCCGCGTTGCTGCGCACCCATTCGCGCGCACCGGCTGGCGTATCAATCAAGTCGTAGCTCCCCTGACCGAAAACCGTATACGCTTCGATACGCGGGGCCACGATTTCGTTCTTTGCGCCACGCATTTTATGTTCCAGCACCCAGTCCAAGCCGTTGCCGCAGGACGGATCACGGATGGTGGTAATGCCGTGTCCCATCCACAGCTTGAAGACGTATTCCGCATCGGCGCCCTGGCTGCGTCCACCGATGTGGCCGTGCATGTCCACGAAGCCGGGGAGTAAGTACATGCCTTCCGCATCCAGTTCCTGACCGCCGGCTTTTAGCTCAGGCCGCCAGTCGTCATCGATTGGTACGCCGGGGTTGCCAACCACTTTAATTTTGACAATGCGATCGTTTTCTACCACTATGTCAATGGGCCCTCGCGGCGGTGCCCCGTTGCCGTTGATGAGGGTCACCCCGCGAATGATGAGTTGTTCGTAGGGACCTTCGCCTTCGTCTGCTGCCCGATTGGGAGAGGCGTCTACCTGGGCGAGTAACGCACAACTGCTCAACAGTGTCAATAAGAGGGAAAGTATCCGTGGCATTGGATGACGTGTTTGGTCAAAAATAGGAAGAGTTCTCTATTCCTTTTACTTTTTTGGTCGAATCAATTGTTGCAACAACTGCCAGTAATTTCAAAGAAAGGTTCTAATTTCCGGACAAACGCTCCAGTAAAGTACCCCTAAGAAGAATACCG
>JBCDIR010000307.1:0-4687 GCA_038748735.1 Bacteroidota bacterium
CCGGCAGGCGGTAGTCGTGCGTTTCTAGATTGTACTCCTCCCGCTGCCGCTTCGTTTTACGCTGGTGCGTAAGGGCCGTATTGAGTGCCACGCGGTAGATAAAAGTCGACAGCTTGGCCGCACCCCGGAAACGGGGAAAAGACTGCCACAACTGAATCAGCATTTCCTGGTAAAGGTCCTGAAAATCGGCCCCATCACGCGTGTAGGAGCGCCCGATCTTGTACAAGATACCGTAGTGCTCGTCAATGATGTCCTGGAATTCGCGCTGCAAGACGTGCTTTTAGTGCATTAGTAGCAGTGGAAGAGGTTTTATTACAGGAATGAGGATTTTTTGGGGATGAATCAAATTAGTGCTTTGTTGAGTCTCAATTTCAGTGTTGACAAAACATTAGTTACCCACCATAAACAGAGCATTACCAAAGAGAAAGGTACCGTTCTCCCAGAAGCCCCGGTACAAGGGGTTGTCTACCAAGTAGATCATCGTTCCCGAGCCGTGTTCTCGCACCCCGTGAACCAGCGTATGCTGGACCTGCTTTCGCGCACTGTCGCCCACAAAACCGATGGACCGAGGATTAGCACCCAGGGTACCCACGTTCCAACCGTCTTTCAGTAGACCGTACGCAGACGTACCCGTTTTCAGGGAGAAATAGGTATCATCCAAACCGTAGCCCAGTGGATGGGTACGGTCTATTTTTACCTCAAAAATAGCGCCCGGAATGGCATTAGTAACACTGCGACGCTCCTGGTCACTATAAGCATTATCCTGCTCATCGTGGGGCGGGGCGGGGGTATTATCCGCATCCGATACCATGTAGCTGAGACCAAAAGCATCGTGACTGCTGAGGCTAGCCAGAGCAGCTCCTATGCCGATGAGTTTCCCGCCCGAACGTACCCAGTCGCTGATGGCGCGCGCCGAACTGCTATCTATATCGTAGTAGCCTTCCGGCAAAATAAGCACGTCAATATCTTCGCCCGACCAGCGTTTGAGGTCGTCGGGATAGAAGATGTGAACGGGATAATCTATGCGTTGCTCCAGGTAGTGCCACACTTGACCCGCTACGTTAGAATAGGTGCCTTCTCCGGCGATGAGGGCCACCCGTGGTTTGTCGATGAGCTTCATCCGGTCCGAACCGAGATCGGGCGCATCGTCGGACATGCCGGTGTTGACCGGAAAAATACCGACTTCCAATTCGCGGGCAATGCGCTTGACGGTGGCGTCAAAATCGTCATTCTTGCGGTTATCCGCCCGGGTAACGACGAGCGTACCGTAGTCGTACTGCTTGCCGTTGAGTTGGAACGGCTTAGAAGCGGCTCGCACCTGAATATCGGCTTGTAGCAAGGCCCCTAGAAAACGTGCTTCCAACGTAGAAGTCCAGGGTACTAGATAAGCATAAGGTTCGGTATAGGCCCCCAATTCGTTTTTATATACGCCAAAATCGTAACCGGGCTTAACGTCCACCCGACTAGCGCTCGCGTAAGCCTCCAGGCCGTAAGCGTAGGGTAAACTCCAGGCCGTAATGTCGTAAGTCAAGGAGTCGATTACTTCCGTTTCTGGTTCGAGCAATACCTGTGTCAGCACGGAGCGCGGCTGGTAGGCACTGATAACCAAATCCCGATTATTTACCTTAACGGTGGTGTTTTTGCCCGTTTGGTAAGCAAAGCCACTGACGCTTCCCACCGCAGTGGTACCGTATTCAATGCCGTTGCGATCCAATAGCTCAACGAGGGCTTTCAGTTTCGGCTGTGGGTTGTCCCCTTTGATCACGTAAGCTTTGTACCGTCCGGGCGGATTGGCAGCCTGCTTGATGAAATAATCTTTGAACTGCTGCTGTATCGCCTCGTGGCGGTTGCTCGCCACTTCTACCGTACTAATGGCCGTGGTCACGTGGTGAGTCACTCGGTCGTAAAGCGTGAGGGTATCCGTATTGGGCAATAGGATCGCCGTTCCTCCGCGACTGTGTCCGCCCTGCTCGTAGGTCATGCCGATGGCGCCGTTGAACATTGGATAGGTATCACCGTAGCTGGGATAGAGCAAATCAAACACCTCACGGGTGAAGTACAACCAACCGTTTTGGTCAAAGTAGCGGGCGTGGTTTTTGCCCATTTCCACCTGCAACTCTGATTGCCACTCGGTCAAATAGGAGTGGTAGGGCTGAGCAGCGGGGGCAAAGTAATAAGGATTGTCGTACCACTGTTCGTGAAAATCGGCGTGAATGTGGGGCAGCCACTGCTGATACTGGACGATCCGCTGCTGCGATTCAATCTGCGTCTGCCACGCCCAGTCGCGGTTGAGGTCAAACATATAGTGATTGGTGCGCCCACCGGGCCAGGGTTCGCGGTGTTCGCGTACGGCGGGGTTGGGGTCACTGTTTTTAGTAGCCACGCCCCGGTACCAGTGGGTATAGCGAGAATAACCGTCGGGATTAGCGGCAGGGTCAATCATTACGATGGTGTTTTCGAGCCACTCCTGACATTCGGGCCGACTCAGCAACTCGTACAGCGCACCCATACTCGCTTCGGAACAGGCCCCCTCGTTACCGTGTACACCAAAACTCATCCAAACGAAGGTCCGGTCTAAAGCAGGATCAGGTTGTCCTTCCGCCACGCCGATGGAACGCAGGTGGTTTTCTTGAATGGCCGCTAGGTTCCGCAAATTTTCTGCCGAAGAGACGAAAGCCAGCAATAACGGACGCTGTTCATTAGAACGACCGTATTCTATTAATTGCACCTGATTACTAGCGTCTGCCACTTCTTCAAAGTAGTCGACGAGTAGGTGGTGAGGCGTAAAGGTTTCGCCTAATTGATGGGGTAAGAAATCACCCGGGGCCGTCACCTGGGCCGTGAGGAAGAGGGGGAAAAGGCACACGAAAAGGCCTTGGGCAAATCGCTGAACTGCGCTCATACGTAAGAAATTTCTCGTAACTATTTTGTTAGGATTACTTGTAGGTCACAATAATAAGTAAGCGCTGGCGGAATTTCTTCACCTAGCTTTAATATTTGGTTTAAAATGGTAACATCCTGCCGTATTTAGGTAAATTACCTATCTTTAATAGGTACTAATTCGTAAAACTATGGCCCTCATCAAGACCGTGCGCGGCTTTTCTCCCTCCTGGGGTAACAATTGCTTTTTGGCCGAAAACGCTACGCTCATCGGCGATCTCCAAATGGGCGACGATTGTAGTGTCTGGTTTCAAGCCGTCGTCCGGGGTGATGTCAACAGCATTCGTATTGGCAATAAGGTAAATATCCAAGACGGGGCGATCATTCACGGCACTTTCGAGCGGGCAGCTACACAAATTGGCAATCAAGTCAGTATCGGCCACCGGGCCATGGTTCACGGCTGTACACTGCGCGATAATGTCCTCGTGGGCATGGGAGCCATCGTCATGGACCACGCCGTAGTGGAAGAAAACGTCCTCATTGCGGCGGGGGCGGTCGTACTAGAAAATACGCGTTGCGAAAGTGGCTACATCTACGCAGGTGTCCCAGCTAAGCCCGTTAAGCGTCTCAGTCCCGAACAGTTTCAGGGTACGATTAATCGAATTGCGAATGCGTACGTGAAGTATGCGTCTTGGTACGGAGAGTAGCCAGACAACACTATATAAGCTATGATTTGTTTTTTTGATTAAAAAAATATTTTTTTTGTTTATTTTTAAAAACATCGTATATTTGACTCGTAGTAGCACGAAAACAGACTATTTCAGCTACTTCTCGACGTTTCTTCTGACCTAATCCAACTCGGTTTAGTGTCATGTACTCCCTCCACTTAGTCGGTGGTTGATCTCAGCGTTGCTTTAAAAGCTAAAACAAGTTTGGATGTTTGCGTTTGCGCAAGCATGTTATGATAATGTCCGTAGCTCTCGTTTTGATGAGTTTGGACGAACGGAGCCAAGGTAAGGGTGGGTCCCGCCATGCGGGCCGTGGTTCAAATGAAACATTGTCATGGATAATTCTTCCAAGTTTACTTACCTCCACCCGCATGATTACATCATAAACAACCGTTTAACGTGAAACACCCCACAACCATAGCGACATATCCCGAATCCTTAACGCAGCTCGCTCAGGAACTGGGGGACCTTCGCTACGATGCTTTGGCTACTTTCTTAAGTGATTTAAGCACCAAAATTGCCGAAGATGGCCAAAAAGACCGCTCGCGCAACCGGGTTCAATTGGCGACTGCCTTAGATACGGCTGCCCAAGCGCTAGCCCAAGCCAAAATCGCTATTGACGAAGCGTGGCGCATCAGCGAACCTTATATGCCGCCGATCAATGAATAAGCCACTACGCATTGGTGTAGTCGGTTATAGTGCTAATGCTTTTGATAAACAGGCTGCTCAAAAGATATTGGCGAATTGCTTTAACCGCTTACGGAAACGGCATCCCGAAAAGAGAATCGAAATCGTGAGCGGGTACACTAGTAGTGGCGTGCCGCTCATAGCTTACGAATTGGCCAAACAGTACGATTTTCAAACGGTGGGGTGCTCTGCCCAGCAAGCGCTAAGTGTCAAAAGCGGCGTCTACCCCGTGGACAAAGTCGAACTCCACGGCGAACGATTTGGCGACGAGTCCATCGCTTTTATCCAATCCATTGATGGGCTAATCCGGGTGGGCGGTGGCCCGCAAAGTAGACGCGAGGTAGCCTTATTTCAATTTTGGAACAGTGGTCGACCGCTGAGGCGGTTATTAC
>JBCDIR010000308.1:0-4682 GCA_038748735.1 Bacteroidota bacterium
GGAAAGTTCTCTAGGGAGGTAAAAGTCCTCCTCACGTTAATATAAGTAATAGTAACCTGACTGGCTTTATTCTTTAATTTTTATAGCTTATTAATGTTAAAAGATTCACTACTTGTATTCTACAACCGATTGTCAGCAGTGTTAATTTCAATATTACCTAAACGCTGCTATTTTCTGTGCGGATTCATTGATGCCTCTTACGCAATCATTCATCTCAGCTGTTCCAGTGACGAAGCCTTCCCAAACCACATCTGGACTGGAAAATATACCTACCCGATCGCTCCCTGCAGTGGCCATTATGGTTCTGAAACCGCCTTGATTGCTCACCAAACCGTTTGCATAAGGAGCATCAGGGTTAGTTGCGCCAAATCCCGGTTGGTGATTGCAACCTTGTAAATGACCAATTTCATGTGCAAATGTGAATGGATTATTCTGACAGGTTTCATCACCTACCATGGCAAATGCGCCATCAATATCTGGAAATCCTAAAAACTCGGAAACAAAATTAAGTTGAGAGGGAGCGGCTGAACCGCCACAAAGATTAGCTTTCAGAATCGCAATGTCCGCGCTTACCTCATCTCTCCAGACGTGTATTTCATCTACTATTCCATCAGCCGGATCTACTAATGCTGTAATTGCAGTTGCGCTTGTAGCATTAGGGTCGTTGATGATAACCTCCTGCACGAAGTTGAAATCGATAGTCCGCACATCAGCAATTTCTAACCGAACTATTACCCCACTACGTTCATAAGCTTCATTTGTAGCATCAATAAGTTCTTGGGTATGCGCTTCAATACTACCGGATAAGGAATCCGCAATCACTTTGGACTTTGGCGTGTATACCACAAGAACCGTTTGCACAACTAACTCTTCTTCTGGCTCCATTGTTACAGGGTCCATTAATGAATCGTCTGATTTATCACAAGCAATGATTATAACTAAGATCAAAAAAATGGAGATAATGTGTTTCATAATGATTTATCAATGTTAAAATTAAGTAATTTACTTTTTTCCCGTATTTTGATGCACCACAATGCTAAGTCAAGTATGCCTCGTACCGCCCCAAGCGGCATGGGGCATACTTGATGTTGAACTTAGCCGCAAGCCCCAGCACTATGGGCAAAGTAAACTCCCCATCTTTGCTCACCGCTACTCGTAGCATTAGCTACGAGTAAATATTCAATAGCAGCCCTACCTGCCAAAGCTAAAGGTCAGGCAGGGCCTCGTTGCGTTTTATGGCTTATCCAGTAGCGGCAGAAATGAGGTTTACCCAGGAAAACATCAATCATTATACCGTCTAGCCGAGCAGAACAAGTCTACTGTTTCACGACCCGCTCCACGAGGCGCTGCCCGTCCTGTTGTACTATTAAAAAGTATGTTCCCGTCGGCAGGTGAGTCAGTTCAATTGATTCTCGTTGGCGGTCCGTCATCGTTTCTAGCACCAGTTGTCCTTGTAAATTGAAGAGTTGCAGCGTCGTTGGTCGCGCAGCGGGTATTTCTACCCAAATCTGCTCTCGTGTAGGATTGGGATACAAACGCAGCGCAGGAGACGAGGCAAGTACCTCATCCGTATCCACTACCCCATCTACGGTCAGGGTACTGCTCAGCATACTCAGTCCGCCGCGCTCGTTGCCAAAGAGAAACTCGTACAGACCATCCCCGTTCCAGTCGTGCATCCGGATTTGTAGGTGAGCACCTTCGCTTACTACGGCCACGTCTTCGATACGCGTAAAAGTACTCTCATCCCCCAGATTACCGTCTATGTCTGTGTACACCTCAACGGTTCCAAACTGGGTAGCTACGTACAGCTGGTATTCCCCGTTGAAATCGACGAACCAGGGGGCCGAATAGCCCGTAGAAAAACCGGGGATACGCGTATCCACGTCTCCCAAACGGCGCTGATTAGGAGACGCTTCCTCGTCCGCCACGAAGACGGGAGTACCACTGGTACCCTGGTTTTGAAAATAATTGAGGTTACCGTTCTTTTCTCCGATCACTAAATCCGGCAGACCGTCCCGGTTAAGGTCGATGATCTGTGGAGTGGCGGATTTACCCACATCTATGTCCTGCCATTCGTAGACTGCCGTTTGAAAATTGACGGGCTGATTCGGGCCAGCCGTATTTTCCGCAAAGAAGAGCTTCCCATCAATATCGCCAATGACGGCATCCAGGTCGCCATCGCCGTCCAGATCACCGAAGGTAGGCGCTAAGCCGAAAGTTCCCACAAAGTCCAAGCCCTGGCTGAACTGATTCATGTCCATAAAGTCGTCGTCCACCAGTTCAAAAGCGGGTACGGTCGGTGTCCCTACGTTCCGGTAGAGGTACAAACGGGTGTTTTTCAC
This sequence comes from Bacteroidota bacterium, assembly GCA_038748735.1. Taxonomy (GTDB): domain Bacteria; phylum Bacteroidota; class Bacteroidia; order Chitinophagales; family Saprospiraceae; genus Lewinella. The sequence continues at coordinate 2,343 of JBCDIR010000308.1, forward strand.
CCCGAATAACTCGTAAAAAGATTGATTACCCACCACAATATCCATCAAACCGTCGGCATCGTAGTCAAGTAGGGCCGGATGCGAACGCGTCCCCAAGTCAATCATTTCTCCCACGAGTAAGTCCCGCTGTTCGAGGTTAAAATCGGGGTTATTATCGGCGCCGTTATTGACGTAATACCAGACGTTCTCATGGTCTACACCGTTGCTGGTAAGGTTGGGTGCAGCAATCAAATCTCGGATACCGTCGTTGTTGATATCCAAGTAATAAGCCGCCGGAAAAATGGGTAACTCCGCCGTAATATCGTAAGAAGGAAAGTAGGCATCTTGCTCGTTCATCCACGCCTGCGCACAGCCGTTGGCGTTGGTAGACAAGTTGAGGTAGGGAAAGGATAAATCGCCCAGTACTAAGTCCATATCGTTGTCCCCATCGTTATCAAATAAGAGGAGTGTAGAGCCGATGTGCCGATTGTCCACCTCATCGTCCAGGGGGTCGGGTCCGCCTCCCGCACATTCACCGGGACCAGCGGACAACGTCAGGAATTCAGAAATTCCCGCTTCGTAGATGCCGCCGTAACAGTCATCTTCCAAGGTAAATTGCAGGCTATCCAAACCGTGGCCGTTTTCAATAGACTGATTTTTAAAAAACTCAATAAACCCACCACCGATGTTAAAAGTCAAAATATCGAGGTCACCGTCACAGTCGATGTCCTGGATGGCAGGGTAGTCGATGTCACTAATGTAGATTTGGGTTTCTCCGCCCGATGGCGTGGCAAAAAAGGGAATATCCAGTTCGTTATCGAAAGTGACGCGATCGAAGTGGAGCAAGTTATCGCTGCCGTAGTAGCCGCGCCAAATTTGCACCCCGGAAGCGGCAAAATCATTGTAACAAAAGATGTCCATTGCGCCGTCTTGGTTATAATCCCGTAACAGTACCCAGTCTTCCAGCGGCGGAAAGTGTTGGAGCCAGTCGTTGCGCAAGCGAAAACTGCCGTCTCCTACCCGTGTGTACGCCATGGGAACATCGCCGGAGCGGTCGAACAGGAAGAAGTCGTAGCGGCCATCCCGGTTGAGATCGACGATGGAAAATTGGGGGCTATTCAGCCCACCCGCAAAGCCGAGAAAGCTGGACACGCCATTTTGAGTGACAACGGGCTGCCAGCGCGTTAATTCCACGGTTTGGCCGTAGCTGAACGAAGCAAACAAGAGAACACCGAGGGCAAGGATTAATCGCATAGAAAGGGTAAATTACTGTTAGAACACAAAGATACAGGAGTTCACACGAAGCCGCGGCGCGATTGCGCAAGCTACCTTACAATTGGGCCTGATACAGTCGTGCCAAGCGGCGCAGTAGCCAAATCATACGCGTATTGAGCTGCGGATCGGCATTAAAATATAGCTCATTGATGAGTAACCACTCCCGCTCTTTTTCCAGGGAGAAGAGCTTGTGGTAATACACGCGCTGCGCGGGTTGCAGCCCCGTTTTCCAGTAGAGTGCCCGGTCCGTCATTGCAAAGCCTTTCTTGGTGGATCCCAATAGCGATTGGTCGCAGATGAACCAGAGCTGTTCGTTGCGCTCGGCGAAAAGAAAGTGCTGACTGGCATGTTTGAGTTTCCTCTCCGGCATCCGCAAAAAATCGGTGTAGACTACGTGTTCCCCCGGCTCGAAATGCAGATAGATGAGCGCCACCTGCGCTAGGTCCAGTTCTGCTTTTTCCTTGTAGTGGTACCGCACAATCTCTTCCGGTAGCACCACAGGGTTGAGGTCCTGGCAATGCACGACGAAGAAGTAATCCAACAAGTCATCCGTAAGGTGACGTAGGTCACGCCGGGCTTCCGTCAGGGTTTCCGCCGCCGTTACGTCCACGCCTTCGGCCCACTGTTCGAGGCGGCGCTGTACCGTTTCCCGAAACTGACTGCCGTACAAGCGTTCTTGGTAAACCGTGAGGTCTTGACCCGCTTGTTCGGCAGCTTGCCGCTTGGTCAGTCGCTCCTGAAAAGCCGTAAATGCCTGGGGTACCAAGGGCGCTTGCCAGTCCCAACCGATGGCCCCCGCGTCCCCTTCCGCGCCCACCAGCACGGGTTGCTCCGCACCACAATGATTGCAAAAGCGTGCCGTTAGCGGAATAGTCAAGCCACAGTTGATACATGCTTTCATAATGCGAAGATAATATGCTTTGGGTATTTATTGATAGTAGACCAAACGGACCAGTAGGGCAAACGCATCAAAACGCATTGCCTTTGGTTTTAGCAATATTCCCTCAGATTTTAGCAATAGTCTTGGTTTTCGCCTCTAGCCGGCTGGGCTCTTCCTTTTTGCATTGCCAAAAAAGGAAGCAAAAA
>JBCDIR010000309.1:0-4672 GCA_038748735.1 Bacteroidota bacterium
CCAAGACTTAGTAGAGTTTGAAGTCCTTATCCGCAGCCGGGGCCGAACCATCGTCGCGGGTATTGCCCAGGTCCCAATTGTAAGTATCCAAGTGTAACACTGCTTGGGTCAGCGAATCAATGCAGTGTTTAATATCCGCTTGGTGCGCCATTTCGATGGTCTGGTGCATATTGCGTAAGGGAATCGAGATGGCCCCGGCAATTGCACCTCGTTTACCGTAACGCTGGATGCCCGCTGTGTCGGTCCCGCCGGCGTGTAGCAGTTCGGGCTGCCAGGGAATATCGTATTGGCGCGCCGTTTTTTTGAGGAAATTAACCATGCGGTAATCGCAAATCGTTGAGCCATCCATCACTTTGATGGCGGCTCCTTTGCCCAGTTCGGTCACCATTTCGTGCGGCTGCGCGCCGGGTAGATCGTAGGCGATGGTCACGTCGAGGCCGAAGCCGAAGTCCGGGTCAATCAGGTGAGCAGAAGAGATAGCACCCCGCAGTCCTACCTCTTCTTGCACCGTGAAAACGGCGTAAATATCGTAAGGTGGTGTCTGCTCCTGTAGTTCGCGGAGCATCTCCAGTAAAATGAAAACAGATACCCGATTATCCAGCGACTTGCTGTTGACGCAGTCACCGATTTCGATCAGTTCGCGTTCACGGGTAACGGGGTCACCGGGTTGGACCAACTTTACCACTTCTTCACGGGCTAAGCCGAGGTCGATGAAGTACTCCGAAATGGGAATTTGCTTTTTACGCTCTTCCGGTTTCATGATGTGGATGGGCTTGCACCCCATCACGCCCATTAGGTCCTGCTGCCCGTGTACGATCACCCGCTGCGAAGTGAGGGTTTTGGGGTCAAATCCACCCAGTGGGTGAAAGCGCAGAAAGCCATCTTCGTCAATGTAATTGACAATGAACCCAATCTCATCCATGTGAGCGGCAATCATCACTTTCTTCCGCGCCTTACCTCGCTTAACGGCAATGACGTTACCCATATTATCAACGGACACTTCGTCCACTAACGACTGTACGCGTTCGAGGACGAGCGCACGGATAGCTTGCTCGAAGCCTGGCGCACCGGAGGCTTTGCAAATTTCGGCGAGAAACGGAACATTAATCATGAGGGGTATGTATTTTACAGGCAAGTGGTCACGAACAGCTCCTAGTACGAGCTGAGTCGCAAAGGTAAAAGAAATCTGCTAGCGTAGTATTAGGTTGCTCTTTGGGGGGTGCATTTCAAAATGTCGTATTTGTCGAGAAAATTGGTTTACTCAACTTCCGGAAAGTTCGGTCAACCTTAAGGTTCTCAATGCACCGAAACGGGCTGATTTTCCCAAGTATGTGTCTCCACAAAGTCTACTATCCAGCGTTGTACCTGCTGATACTGTTCAGGAGTAGTGCCACGCAACGAATGGCCAACGCCGGGCAAATAGTGTAGTTCAAAATTCGCTCCGACGGTCCGCAATTGCTGTTCCAGTAGTTTAGATTGCCGAACGGGGACCAAACGATCCGCCGTACCGTGAATGACCAACGTAGGAGGTGCCGATGCGGTGAGGTAGCGAACGGGGGAGTAGGTTTCCGTCAATTGACGCGCTCGTTCCGGCTCCGCCAGCGGGTTAAAACCGAAGAGCTTTTCCGCTACGTTGAACCGTCGGCGTAGCAGGTTGGGCCAGTTGGCGATGCGCTCATTGATTTGCGTCAGCATGGGCGTCAGATCCCGGTACAAGGCTTCCATAGCGGCTGGCCCGTAGACATCCACTACGTAACGGATGTCAATGGAATGCCCTGCGGAGAACGTATCCTGCTCACGGTAGGCGGTCATCATAGCAATGTGTGCACCTGCCGATTCGCCCATCAGCCCCACTCGTTCCAGGTCAAAGCCGTAGGTATCAGCATTTTGGGCCAACCAAGCCAACGCGTCGGTAGCATCTTCCAAGCAAGCCGGAAAGGGGGACTGACCCACTTTTGCTAGCGTATAATTGGGTGCGATGATCGCGTAGCCACGTTCCCGCAACGCATTAAAAGCGGGCGTGAAGCGCGCATTGTTCACAGACTTACGCGTACCCGCTAGCCACGCCCCTCCGTGAAAGTGGAGGAGTACGGGGGTTTTCTCGTGTACCTGCTGCGTAGGTTGGTAAATATCCAACTTCCGTCCGGGTTTGTAGGTCACACTACACAGCCGTTGCCCCTGCAAGATCGGGGCGTTAGTTGCGCGCAAAAACGCGTAGATACGGTAGGCGACGAAAGCGGCAAAACCCAACAGCAGAAAAAGGATAATTTTGAGCATAGCAAAATGGACTTGATCTATTTAACGCTTTCGTGTAGCCGATGGTTGGGGCGCTCTTACCGTTCATTTTTCAGGATACGCAGTAGCTCTTTGGCCGTGATCTTCGTCGACGAATCGGTGCCTTGCAGTAGGGAATCGGCCAAGTCACGTTTTTGGTTATGCAACTGAACGATCTTTTCCTCAATGGTCTGCTCAATAACGAGGCGGTAGACCGTTACGGGCTTCTTCTGGCCGATGCGGTGAGCGCGGTCAGCGGCTTGGTCCTCCACGGCGGGGTTCCACCACGGATCGAGGATGATGACGTAATCCGCCGCCGTCAGGTTGAGCCCTACGCCCCCAGCTTTGAGGCTGATGAGGAAGAGGTCACCCGCTCCGCCCTGGAAAGCATTAACCGCCTGCTCCCGCTTTTTGAGGGGCGTACTGCCGTCCAAGTACTGATAAGAAATTTTTTCCTTTTTCAGGTAACTTTCAACGATTTTGAGGTAATCCACAAACTGGCTGAACACCAGCGCGCGGTGCTCATTCTGACGCAAATCGGCCAGAATCTCCTTGAAGGCTTCCAATTTTGCCCCGGGCAAACGAGTCGTTTTGTCAATGAGGCTGGGGTGACAGCAAGCGCGGCGCAATTTGGTAATCTCCGCCAAAATCATCAGGTGCAGCGTACCCGCCGGTTGATCGTCCAGCTCATTTTCGAGCTTTTCGACGGCGTTGCGGCGGGCCGCTTCGTAGAACGCGCGTTCGTCTTCGGGCATTTCTACGTTGTAAATAATTTCCGTCTTGGGTGGCAAGTCTTTGAGTACTTCCGACTTCTTGCGTCGCAGGATAAAAGGTTGTACCAGGGTCCGTAACTGTTCCATCCGTTCCGGATCACCATTCTTGATGGGTACCCCAAAACGAGCGGCAAACTGCTGTTTACTACCCAGCAAACCCGGATTGATAAACTGGAACAAACTCCACAACTCCCCCAGGTGATTTTCTACCGGAGTACCCGTAGTTGCCACCTTGAAAGCACCTTGCAACTGCATAGCTGCTTTGGAACGCTTGGTGTTATAATTTTTAATGGCTTGTGCTTCGTCCAAAATGATGGTACTGAACTCAACGGCCTGGAGTAGCTCCACTTGCGTGTGCATCAAACCGTAGCTGACGATCAACAAGTCCTGCGCTTCGAGTCCCGCGATAATTTCCTCCCGGTTGTGAATACCCAGCACCTGTGGCCGCAAAGTGGGAGCGAAGCGCTCAGTTTCCCGCAACCAGTTTCGGCAGACCGAAGCTGGGGCGACCACCAGTGCCGGACCTTCTTTTTGTCGTGCTACGAGTAGCGCCAGTGCCTGGATGGTTTTACCCAATCCCATATCATCCGCCAAGCAACAGCCCACCCCCCACTCGGCCAGTTGCATCATCCAACGGAAACCTGCTTGCTGGTACGGGCGCAGCTTAGCGTCGAAGCTTTTGGGTACTCGGGGGCGTATCTTTTGCGCCTTTTCTAGGCGATCTTGCTGGGCTTGCCAGTGCTCATCGGCTTCTAGTTGGGCATCCTCAAAAAGGTCATCCAGGGCTAGACCCGCTAGGTTGTGAAATTGCAAGGCTTTACCCGCACCCTGCTGTACTACGCCCCGAGCCGCGTCTAATTGTTGTTGGAACTTTTTGGTCAACGAAAGAAACTGGCCGTCGCTGATTTCAATGTATCCCTTGCTGTTACCCTCGGTCATGGCCAGGAGTTGCTGGAGGGTGAACACCAAATTCTCGTTCACTTTTATCTCTCCATCTATACCAAACCAGTAGCCTTTACCCTGGCTGATGCGGAGCGACAATTGGTCGGAATTAATCTGTCCAAGTAGTTTAAAACGCTCGCCTTTCGGCCATTCAACTACTACCTGTTCGGCTTGGCGCAAGGGCTGTAAAGCAGACAAGACCTGCAGGCAATCCGCCGGATCTTGCAACCCCCAAGTATAATCTCCGAGCTGGCTTTCGGACGGCAGTTGCAGCGCCGTCAAAACGGCTGCGGAATGTTCCTGCTCCGTAGTTAAGTCGCGTTCCAAACGACAATCTTTGCCGTCTACTTGGTCCAGTACCGTTTGCTGTCCGCTCCCGGGGCGGAAATACTGTTCTGCTTGTTCGTGCGGCTTAACGAATACCTCCAATTGGAAAGCATCGCCCACGGGCAACAGGTGGACATAAGGCGTAGTACTGGCTGGAATAAGCGCCAAATCCGCCACGTCTTTTTCCAGGAGTGATTCTACTTGGACCACCTGCTTTAGGGCACCAATTATACTTTCCAACCGTTGAGTGACCGTCTTGGGAAATACCACTTTCTCGTTACCAAAAAAGCTCAGCATCTTAAACTGTTGTTCCGAAAAGTCGACGAGCTGGTACTTCGTAGGTGCTATTTTAAAAA
>JBCDIR010000310.1:0-4672 GCA_038748735.1 Bacteroidota bacterium
ATTTTGGGTCAAACACGACTCGGCTAGGCGTAATCGGCAGCGTTATTCTAAGCTCGTTTTCGATATCTGTGACGCTAGTTTGAATAGCTGTTGTTATTAGCTTCCCATCCGCATCGTAGCAGTGAAGCGTGACCAAATCTCGTAGTGGAAGTGAATTGTAGCTGCCTGTACGCAGCTCTTCCCCTCGTTCGTTTTGGTAAATACGGTCCCCACTGGGTCCCATTCGGTGTTTGCTGATGTTAAAACGGATAGTGACCTCAGTAGCTCCATTCTTTTCTTTTACTTGTACCTCCTGAATGCTATTATCATAAAAGGTAACCGTCTCAAACCAGTCCGTGATCAGGTAATGGTCCTGAGTGGGTAGGTTAGTGCGGAGGCTATCGATGAGGTTGAACGAAGTGGGTTGTAGGTCATTCGTATAGCGATAATGCCGTTCAAAGCGGGCTAAGATGTCGTTGAATTTTGCTTCTCCTACGTGCAAACTTAGCGCGTGAAAAGCCATAGCAGCCTTGCGGTAGTTGAGGTGTTCTGCATCTGAATCGGCCAAGCGTAATGGTTGTTCTTGTAGGTTCCTTTTGTGACCGCTTAAATAAAGCTGTTCCCAGGTTGCTAGTATTTGTCGGACCTTCTCTTCTCCGTAGGCTTTGGCCGTTGTACGCATAGCTAAATAGTCGGCTAAGCCTTCCGTAATCATTCGTCCGCCGGCTACGTTTGCCGGATCCACACGGTGCCCCCACCAGTAATGGGCCACTTCGTGCGCCGAAGTGAAAAAGGGAAAATTAAACACCTCATTTTTATGATGGTCCGCATCACAGAGGAAAAGCGCTTCGGAATAAGGGATGAGATTACCCTTCAAGGTAGCGAAAGTACCAACGGTTTGTGGATATTCAATTAGCCGCAAAGTATCGTGCTGTACCCGACCGAAAGCCTGACCACAGTAGTTGAGCCCCGCCTGGATTCCCGCCAGTAGATGGTCGTGATTATGGGTATGTCCGGGATGGTGGTATAACTCAATTTGCGTACTATCGGTGGCCGCTAGTTGCCGATCATAGCGACCTGACATCCACCCGATACCCGTCGAAATAGGTCGGGCCGTCTCGTATAAAAAGTAGTTGCGACCGTCTTGCTCCCAAGATTGCTTCAAATCGCCCACTGAAAAGGCTTGTTGTGCTAGGCTGGTGCTGATGACCGTACGGTAGTGTGTCTTTCCAGCGTCATTACCCGTGAAATTGTGTGTCAGTAGCGTGGTATCCGCTGGATGGAGCGTGAGGAGTGGCTGTTCTTCCAAACCGTGAGCGACGCGTTTCTTGGTGTTTTGAAGATAAATGGCGCGCACCCCTAGCTTAGGTAAGACATTTTGGAACATGAACGTCCCGTTGGTCTGTACACGGCTATTATTGTGTAGCCAAGTATTGTCGTAATTCTGTATTTGTATATCCAGCGTCAAGGTGTCACCATTGCCGATGGCTTGCGCTAGTTGCCAGATGTCTTGGTGCAAACTGCTGTCGCGGTGAATCAATTGCCCCGCCTGTGCTAGCTGATAAGTCGTCCGTTCGCGGAAGCTGCTGTGTACCAAAATCGTATCTATTGCCTCGTCAGATAGATTGACAAAATGAAGTTGTCCCTGCACGGAGAAATCGCGGGTTGCGGGGTCCAAATCCACTTGCAAGGCGGCGAAAGCCTGTTGGGGTTGCGCAACGCGAAAATAGCGACCGTAACGCAGTTCGTTTTGGGCCAACACCCAGTCTTCGTCTGCTGCTGTATAGGCCGTTTTAGAAACGACGTGTTCTTGGTAATACAAATTAGCCCCCATGCACACAAATGCTAATGCCAACAGTCCAGCTGCCCACCCCAGTGGGCCGCGTACACGGTTCCGGACGAGTTGCCAGCGCTCCCGCCAGCCGAAGGTCGCACCTCGTTTCCACCACAGTGCCGTCCCAATCAACAATAAAACGCCTAGCACCAACCAGTACGATTTGAACGCCCAGTAGATTGGGAGTGTCGTACCGTATTGGGTGAAATCCGAATAATCAAACCCAAGGACTACGCCCGGTACGCTATTGAACTGGAGGATGCTAGCTTGCAAAAATGGTAGGTCGAGGTAATCGCCCAAGGCCGGTAGCCCCATGAAGAAGGTGGGCACCAGGAATAGCACCAGAAAACTTACGTACATATTACGCAGTAGCGTATGAATAAAGAACGCCAAACACGCCCAAATCACGAAGTGTAAAAATTGTAAGCCGTACAACTCAAAGGCATAGTGCCATAGCTCAATACGGTAGAACCCACTGATGAGTTGGACCACAATACCTCCAAGCATTACCAGGGTAAGCAAGATTAATTGCATCAGTAAAATAGCCAGTAAACGGGAAAGTAGGAGTACCCAGTTCGGATGTGGATTCACGTCTAAGAGTGCATCCATACGGGTGATTTGCCCCCGATACAGGAGTACGCCCGCGTACAAAAAGGTGACTAAGTTGATGACCATACCAAAGAAAAACATGGGTAAGCGCAGCATCCGGCCCGTGGTTGGTAGCAACTCAAAACCGTAGGCGGGGTTCATTTGTGCTTGTTGTAGAAACACCAGTAAGATACCCGCCAACAGCAAGGTCAAGAACGGCCAACTGAACAAAATATACCGCAGGTCTACAAAAGACAAACGCCACGCAGTGCGGAAATTATTCCAACCGTCGTAGGCGTGGCCGACGAAGGGACGCGTCGAGGGGCTAGGAGCGGAGTGATCTTCCGTGGCTACCTTGGTTCGATTTTTTTGGGCAACGAACTGCTGAAATTCAAACTGCCGATAGGCCCACCAGCCGACTAAGACCGTCACGCTGCCCCACAGCAAGCGATTGTACAATAGTGCGCCATCAATAGGAATTTGCAAGTGATTTCGCTCCGTTACATCCCAATTTCTAGCCTGGTACTTTACGGCAATATCCCCCGTTGGGTCGAGGAGCGCCGCGAGGAAAGCGTGGTCCATTCCTTGTAAGACGCTCATAATGATTCCCTGTAAAACGACCAGTAAAATGACGGCGATGAAGCCAATGTAATTGTTGCGCGTGCGAATGACGATAGCAAAAATGATGGTAGCAAATAGCAGTAGATTGGGCCAAATGACGACACCAAATAGGCGGAGATAAGTACTTCCGCTGAAGCTGCTAATCACTTCTGGCGCAATACCTGGCATCGCTGCCCCCACGGCAAAGCCCAAACCTAAACCTGCTACCACGAGCATAATGAGCACAAAGGCGCTCGTGAATTTGGCCGCGAGATACGTAGGTTTAGTAATGGGATAGGTGTAAAGTAGGCTGTGCATTTCGCTTTTATAATCACGGAAGAGACTGCCCCCCATTACGGCGGGAAGCAAGAAAAGCATCAGCAGACTGAGTAGGTTGCTCATGTAGTGTAGGCGGTAGGGCGAATTCATCATCAGAGCGCCCACGCCCCCCTCGGCTTCGGCGGACATGCCGTACATGGTCAAGAAGGCGATGCTAAATAAGAGGCCACCAAACAAGTAGGTCAGCGGCTGCCGTAGCCAGTGGCGGAGTTCAAAACGAAAGATAGTCGGGAACATAATGATCGGATTTTAGTGGGAAGAGATTAAGCAGTCGTCAAAGCAGCGAAATACACATCTTCCAAATTTGGAGTGACGGACTGGAATGCGGGCGAAGGAGCGGCCTGCGCCAATACGCGCACGCGTTTGGTATTATCGCGGTTGAAGGAAGCAGAAAGGACTTGGTACTGCTCCTTGTACTGCGGTAGCTCGGCGGGGGTGATATTCGTCGTCCAAATCCTTCCTGTTAGTGATTGCATGGCGGCATCGGGCGTAGCGTGGAGAAGTACTTGCCCCTTGTTCATCACTGCCATGTCCGTACACAAATCTTCGATGTCTTCGACGATGTGGGTGGAAAAGAGGACGATATTTTCGTTGGCCACCTCGCGGAGGATATTAAGAAAACGCTGACGCTCCGCAGGGTCGAGACCCGCCGTTGGCTCATCGACGATGATGAGTTGTGGGTTGTTGAGCAACAATTGTGCAATGCCAAAACGTTGCTTCATGCCGCCTGAATAGCCACTAACGGCTTGCTTGCGCACCGTCGTTAAGTTGGTCAGTTCCAAACAGTAGCCAATGATAAGCTGCCGCTCTTTTTTGTCGGTAATACCTTTGAGTTGCGCCAAATAATCCAACAAGCGCTCTGCCGAAACACGGGGATAAACGCCGAAGGATTGGGGCAAGTACCCTAAGGTCTTGCGCAGTTCCATCGGCTGTGCCAGCGGGTCAATAGCGTTGAATTGGATACTGCCTGCATCGGGCTGTTGCAGGGTAGCCAGGGTCCGCATGAGGGTCGATTTACCCGCGCCGTTAGGACCGAGTAGGCCAAACATGCCTTTATTGATTTGCAGGTTGCAGTGACTCAGGGCGCGTACGCCATTGGGGTAGGTTTTCGTTAAGTCGGTGATGTGGAGGTACATAGTAACTGTATTTGTTGCAACAAAACTACTACGGACGATTACCGAAACCGATTTTAGCGGATGAAGGGCGCAGTTTTGATGATGAAAGGAACGGAGCGTGACGATTCCTTTTGTGCTAGCACGTGCTGATTTTGTTATTTACAAAACTTACTTTTATTCAAATTATAGTAAATGAAGACCAAACTTACCTTAACAA
>JBCDIR010000311.1:0-4667 GCA_038748735.1 Bacteroidota bacterium
AACTAACGGCCAAGTTTTAGCCTACGATGCGACCTTCAATGACTGGTTCCCAACTACGCCCGCTAGTGGCTCCCTTTGGTCCGAAGGTACGGATAACGAAATTTTCTACACGGCTGGCAATGTCGGTATCGGTACCAACAACCCAGAAGATGATATGGGACTACATATAACAGAAGATGTATTAATTCAAACGAACCAGGGTGCGTTACATTTAGGCTTTCCTGGTACTGGTAACCGTTGGCGCTTATCCACTTTTGGTAGTGGTGCCAACTTGGCGTTCCGCTCTAGGGCATCTGGCACAACAACGTATAACACGCAAGTCACCTTTACCCAAGATGGTGCGGTAGAGGTCGGTGACAACACTACTATTGAGAGTGGTACTGTAAGCTTAGGTAGTAACAATATTGCCGAGAGTGGTGAAAATCTAGTTGTACAAACGCGCCAAATGAACGTAGGTACTGACCCTGGGGTGTACAGCCCTCGTTCTTATATCATCCGTGCGGTACAGAACGGCACTTTTGGCTTTGCGATATTCAATACCAATGGCACGGATAACCGCTGGGAGCAATACGTATCCAACGCTGGCAATCTGACCCTGTACCGACAGAACACCTTCCGTGGTTTTTTCGACGATGTCAGTGGTAACTATAACCCTACTTCCGACCGTCGCTTAAAGACCAATATTGTTGGCATGAACAGCGTGCTGCCTAGTATCATGCAGTTGGCGCCGAAGCAGTACAATTACAAAACGCACCTGGACCGTACTTACAACGGCCTAATTGCGCAAGAGCTACAGGAGGTATTTCCTGAAGTGGTCCGCGCGGCGGATACACGTGAAGAGGACGACTTACAAAACGTCCTCACGGTAGACTACGGCCAGCTTACCGTACTCGGTATTAAAGCCATCCAAGAACAGCAAGAAGTGATCGAAGCACAAGCCGCAAAGATCGACGTGCAAACGGAGCAGATCGCTACGCAAGCTAACCAAATTCAAAGTTTGGAGGCACGCTTAGCGCGCTTGGAAGCTTTGCTGAAAGATTAAGTAATAGTAATGTATTGACTTGATTCGTTCCAACGAATCATTGTGATTCATCCCGGGTTTTCGTTAGCACGAAAATTCTGGATTCTTTTTTCAAAAAATAGTAACGCTTTGTCAACAGACCAGATGAATAAACAAATAACCTTATAAAAAACACGGTAATAAACCCTTGCGTCCCTCCCAAGTAAAGCGATAGGATCGCTCGTTGGAAGCGCATAGCATTCAAAATCATTTACAACCATGTTACGTCATTTACTCTTACTCGCAGTCCTGCTGTGTGCCAGCTTCCTATTGCAGGCACAAAGCCCCGAGCAATTCAAATTCCAGGCCGTCGCCCGCGACGCTGCCGGGCAACCCTACGCCGAAACCAACCTTGCCGTCCGCGTCAGCATCGTACGCGATGGCGCCAGTGGTCTTATTGATTATTCCGAACGCCACCTCATCAATACGTCGCCTTTGGGCGTTTTTGACTTGGCCATCGGTGGTGGTTTACCCATCATTGGCGAAATGGCAGACCTCAGCTGGGGAATGCACGCTTACTACCTCAAAATCGATATCGATCCCGACGGTGGTGAGGATTACCTCACCCTCGGTACCAGTCAGTTGTTGTCCGTACCCTACGCCCTGCACGCACGTACAGCTGAGAACGGCGGCGGCGGTGGCGACCCGACGGACGAGTTGCAAACGCTCGTTTACAACCCCGCCAACAACACCCTCACCATTAGCGATGGAAATACGGTGACGTTACCGTCCGGCGGTAATGGTAACCCCACGGATGAACTCCAAACTTTGACTTACGATCCCGTTGCTAACACACTAACAATTAGCGATGGAAACACGATTACGCTACCCGCCGGTGGCAGCCAGGGACCTGCTGGTCCGCAAGGCGAGCAAGGTCCGCAAGGTGAAACCGGCCCACAGGGGGCCCAAGGCGATGTTGGCCCACAAGGTCCCGCCGGAACGGGCATCAACCTACTCGGTACGGTCCCGACGGTAGCTAGCCTTCCGGCCAACGGTAATCCGGGCGATCTCTACATCATTGCCGCTACGGGCGACGGCTACGCCTACGACGGTACCAACTGGAATAACGTTGGTCCCATCCAGGGTCCCGCTGGTCCGCAGGGTGCGATGGGCATGCCCGGTATTCAGGGTCCACAAGGTAATACTGGCCCGCAGGGTAATCCAGGTGTTGCCGGTCCGCAAGGCCCCATCGGTTTGACGGGTCCACAAGGAGACGTTGGTCCGCAAGGCCCACAAGGTAATCCTGGTCCACAGGGCGATCAGGGTCTTCCAGGTCCGCAAGGCATGGCAGGTCCCCAAGGTCCCGCTGGTCCGCAGGGGCCCGCCGGACAAGACGGTACGGGTATTTCTATCCAGGGTACGGTCGCCACTACGGCTAACCTTCCGGCCAACGGCAACAGTGAAGGTGATCTTTACATCGTCGCGGCGGACGGTAATGGCTACGTCTGGGACGGTACGACTTGGCAAAACGTTGGCCAAATCCAGGGTCCACAAGGTCCGCAGGGTGCGCCGGGTATGCAAGGCCCGCAGGGTGCTCCTGGTGCGCAGGGTAACGTTGGTCCGCAAGGGCCGCAAGGCTTGCCCGGCCCCACGGGCAATACGGGTCCACAAGGTCCCATCGGTATGACCGGTCCGCAAGGCCCACAAGGTGATCCCGGTCCCCAAGGTCCACAAGGCAACCCCGGTGCGCAGGGCGCGATGGGTATGCCCGGTCCGCAGGGTAATCCTGGTCCGCAAGGCCCAGTGGGAGACGCCGGTCCACAGGGTCCTATCGGCATGACGGGGCCCCAAGGCCCACAGGGTGATCCGGGGCCACAGGGTCCTACGGGCAATACGGGTCCCCAAGGCCCCATTGGTTTGACGGGTCCGCAGGGTCCACAAGGTAATCCTGGCCCCACGGGTAACACGGGTCCACAGGGACCAATTGGCTTAACTGGCCCGCAGGGTGACGAAGGTCCACAAGGTCCCCAGGGTAATCCCGGTGCAACGGGTCCGCAGGGCGCTCCTGGTGCGCAAGGTCCACAGGGTATTCCTGGTCCGGTAGGGCCGGCGGGTACATATACAGAAGGTACTGGTATTGACATTGTTGGCAATACGCTTTCGGCTACCAATACCAATGCGATTTGGGCAGCGGGAACCATCTTGGGTCGCCCCATCAGCGGTAATGGCAATAACCTGATGGATGGCATGGTAATGGCTTACGATGGTGCCTTTGACGATTGGTTTCCCGTAGCGCAAAGTGGCGGTAGCTCGCTATGGCAAGAGGGGCTGGACGATGATATTTACTATACGGCTGGTAATATTGGCATCGGTACCACCACGCCGGAGAACGATAATGCGCTGCAAGTAAATGGCGGTATGTTTCTGCATTCCGGTACGGGAAGTTTAAATATCGGTTTCCCAAACAACGGTAACCGCTGGCAATTTTCCACTACGAATGGTGGTGCGACTTTGTTTATGCGCTCCAAAGCGAGTGGTTCCAGTACTTTCAACACCAGAGTGGCATTTCTGGATAATGGTCACGTAGGTATCGGCACTAGTCTTCCAGATGAAGAACTGGTAGTTGGTACGCCTCTGGGGTCGGGCTGGGCTATTCCCGCCATGACTGTTGGAGGAAATACCGGAGGTGCCGTAGAGTTAGGGTCCCCAGATATTAATTTATCGATTAGCGCTAGTACTACTTTTGATCGAGTACGATTCAGGGCTACTAATGCTAGCGGTGTTGGCCAAGCTAATATTGAAATGCGTACGCGCCAGTTGAACTTGGGCACTAGTCCTGGGGTAAACAGCACTCGTTCTTACATTCTGCGCGCTGTACAGAATGGAAACTTTGGCATCAATATTGTAAATAGTGGAGCTAACCACGAGTGGGAGCAATATGTGGCCAACTCTGGTAATTTGACACTCTATTTTGGCACGGCTTTTCGTGGTTCCTTCGACGATGCCAGTGGTAACTACACCCCTACCTCAGACCGTCGCCTGAAGACCAATATTGTGGGTATGAACAGCGTGCTGCCCGGCATCATGCAGCTAGCACCAAAGCAGTACAATTATAAAACGCACCTGGACCGTACGTACAATGGCCTCATCGCCCAGGAACTACAAGCGGTATTCCCAGAAACAGTCCGTGTGGCGGATACGCGAGAGGAAGATGAGCTACAAAACATCCTCACGGTTGACTACGGCCAACTCACCGTACTCGGTATCAAGGCCGTGCAAGAACAACAGGAAATCATCGAGGCGCAAGCCGAAAAGATCGAATCTTTGGAAGCACGCCTGGAGCGCTTGGAAGAACTGCTAGAGAAATAAGGAGAATAAGTTTCACGTAACTATTTAGGTCCATCGAGGGACTTACTGTGGAACCTGCAATTTTTTCGTCCCCTTTATAGTGAAGGAATTAGAATGATGAAATCAGGCTAATTACAAGCTAAAAAGGGGACTATAGCCAAAAAATTGCATATCCTGGCTCTCGGCTCAGCCGAGACCAGGTCAATAATTACAGTATTAACAACTAGGACGGATCGGACCCCGGACAGCCGCTTTTGGTTGGGCCGGGGTCTTTGGTTATTTACTTTCCGTCCCGTACGTCTGCACACTAGCAAAAACA
>JBCDIR010000312.1:0-4661 GCA_038748735.1 Bacteroidota bacterium
ACCGTACCAGACTCAACAAAGTAATATTGACGGCAAATTTGACCTGACCTTAATAGAAAATCATTCTTTTTGAGTCTTCTCCTATCTAACGAATTCTGTATTTTCTGCAAGTCAATATCATTGCAATTCGTTAACTCTTTTATTGATTTTAATAAATGGTTCATTTCTTTTTGCTTTTGCTTGTCGCCAACTCCCAAATCCTCGCATTGCGTAATACACCCATTGCGTATATCACCCATTAGTCAACAGTTGCCTCCAACGGCCCGAACGGAATTACCCCATCCGGATGCCGATCTGTCCCCCTTCAATTTTCAGTTCCAGTTGATCGTAATCGGACAGCCAGTGGACGAACTCCGTTCCCAGTAGTTCTTTGCGCCAGCCGCTACCCAGGATGTTGTCGAGGATCTTCGGGTCGTTCTTCATGCGGCGGATGGCGCTGCGGGGCATCACTAGGGAGTGAGACACCTCCTCCTCCAGGCAGCGGTACTTCATCAGTAGGTAGAGGAGTTCCAGTAGGAGTTCGTCGCGCGCGTCCTCTTGCGGGGCTTTGGGCAGGCGTTTGAGGACCGCTTTCTCCTCGTCCGTAACGGGGGTTTGGTACAAATTTATCCACTTGCGGCCGTACTTACGCACCAAAAAATCCGGAATGCGGCGGTTCTCTTTGAGGCCCTGCTCTCCCCCGCGCATCGCCTTAACAATCTGGCTGATGGACTTGGTTTGGAGGACCATATTCTTAGACTGGTCGGTGCGCTCAGCTTCGTCGCGGCGCCAGCGGAAGAGGCGGAGGAGGAAAATTTGCTCCCGCGTCTTCAGCGAGCCGATGAGGTTGCTGTTGAGGGCCTCGTGGTACGGGTCTTGGAAGTAAAAATCTTTAGACTCCAGGTGCTGACATTCTTCGTTCATCCACGCTAGGCGGCCCGTCGCTTCGAGACCTTCGGTGAGCTTCTGCCACAGCGGTTCCAAAATCACGACGTCCTCCAGCGCGTAGTCCAGTTGTTTTTGAGAAAACGGACGCGCCTCCCAGTTGGTAACGGCAAAACCTTTGCGCAGGTGCCGCTGCAGTTCCCCCGCCACAATCTTGGACAAACTCGACGGATAATGGTACCCCAATAAGCCCGCCGCAATCTGCGTATCGAACGTATTTTGAGGCAATACGCCGTACTGCTGGTACAACAAGCGGTAATCATTTTCACCCGCATGCGTAATTTTGAGTATTTTTGGGTCAGCAATGAGGTCCAGTAACCGGTCTACATTGGGTAATCGCAGGGGATCCAACAGAAAATTACCCTTACTACTGGCAATCTGAATGAGGCAGATGAGCGTCTTAAAGCGTTTTTCACCCACAAATTCCGTATCGAAGCAAAGCCAATCAACGTCTCGCACCGTTTCATAAAAGTGGTCTAATTGGGCCTGTGTTTCTACTAAATTATATTTCGTCAAAACCTGTATACTGTTAATTTTTTCTAAAATTTTCCCCAAGATAGGTAAATCAGGTCAGTCCGTGCATCCATTAACCGTCAATTACGTGGTTTGAGATAAAACCACGGTAATACGAACAAACTACGCTACTCGCTATTTCGTTATAGGACTAAGCGAAGTTTTAAACTTACACTAAAAGCTATCCGCGGTGCTTTGCGCAACTACCAGCCAATCAACAGCATCGACTAATCCAACTAAACATGAAAATTGTCAAACGACTCGCACTGCTCCTCTTCATTTTTGTCCTACTCTTAGTGGGTGTCGCCATTGCTATTCCCATCGTTTTCAAAGACGAAATGATCGGGGTAGTCAAAGAGCAGGTCAACAATACGATCAACGCGGAAGCCGACTTTTCGGACGTTAGCCTGTCTTTCTTCCGCTCCTTTCCGCACCTCAATATCGGAATTGAAGACTTTTCCCTTACGGGTAAAGATCAATTTGCGGGCGTCCCCCTAGTGCAGACAAAACGCGCGGGCGTCACCGTCAACCTCAAATCCTTTTTTGGGGAAAATACCCCGCTCGAAATTCGGGACATTAGCCTGGACCAGCCCAATATCAACGTACTGGTCTTGGCGGATGGTTCGGCCAACTACGACATCACCCTGCCTGACACAACCAGCACGGCAGCGACCGAAGAAAGCAGCAGCACGGACATCAAAATCGCCCTCCAATCCTACGCCATCAACGACGGCCAAATCACCTACGACGACCGCGCCGGCAAGACCTACTTGGCCATCCAAGACCTCAACCACAGTGGTAGCGGCAACCTCACCCTAACGGAATACGATCTAGATACCGAAACGAGCATTGCCAGCATGACCGTGGAGCAAGACGGCATCGCTTACCTAAAGAATGCCACTGCCGACCTAGACGCGATTTTCCACATCAACATGGACGAAAGCAAGTACACGCTGAAGGACAATACCCTGCAAATTAACGAGCTGGTACTCAACGCAGAAGGTTTTGTTCAACTGCTAGAAGAAGACATCAAAATGGACTTGGCGTTCAACTCACCAGGCAGTGATTTTCGCTCGCTCTGGTCCATGATTCCCAATGCCTACACGGCCGACTACGCCGACGTAGATATTGCGGGAACGTTCCGTTTGCAAGGTTTGGTTAAAGGTATTTACAACGAAACCACCTACCCCGCATTCCGCATCAAAACGGAAGTTGCCGACGGCAAAGTCAAGTACCCCGACCTGCCCCTCGGCATCCAAGATATTCGCGCCAAGCTGGACGTCAACAGCCCCAGCAGTGAACTCGATGAAATGACCATCAAGGGAGACGGTATTCACCTCAAAGTGGGTAACGACCCCTTCGACGCGCAGTTTAGCGTCAAGCGCCCCATCAGTGATCCCGACGTGAGCGCTACCGTGGACGGCGTCATCGACCTAGCACAGTGGGCCAAGGCGTTCCCCGTAGCGGGTATCGAAGAGATGGCAGGCCGCATCACTGCCGACATCGACGTGGCCACCCGCCTGTCGACCATCGAACGCGAAGACTACGAAAACGTCAAAATGAACGGGGAAGTGACCATCGACCAATTGCGCTACGGTGCGGCGGATATGCCCCCCGTAGTCATTGAGCGTGCGGAGGCCCAATTTAGCCCCCAGGCCGTACAAATTGACGAATTCTCCGCCCAACTCGGTAAGAGTGACCTCCAGGCCAGTGGCCGTATTGACAATATTCTGGCTTATATCTCTCCGGAAAAAACGATGCGGGGGAGCATGAAAATGCACACCAACTATTTCCTGATCGACGAGTGGATGCCCGCCGAGGAAGAATCTGCCACTACTTCCGCTACGCCAAGCAATAGCGGGCCGACCGATGCCGAAGAAGAAGAAATTTTCGACCGTTTCAACTTTGCGTTAGACGCCACAGCGGATAAAATTGTCTACGAAACCTACGAAATCACCAATGCTGCGCTGAAAGGCGAGGCACACGCTAACCTAGTCGAAATTGAAGCAGCGAGTATGCAGCTGGGCGAAAGCGACTTTTCCGGTAACGGCACCATCACCAACGGTATGGACTACGCCCTGGCCGACGGTACTTTGGGGGGTAACCTCAATTTTAAATCCAACTTTCTAGACCTTAACCCCTTCATGGTCGAACCGGAAGGAACGACGGAAGCCGCCAGTACGACCGAAGAGGAAGCCTACGGCGTCATCCCCATTCCCGACAATATCGACATGACGATGAATGCTCAGGTGGATCGCCTGCTGTATACGGATATGGAGCTGAACGACCTACGCGGTAAGCTCGTAATCGCGGACGAAGCGGTCGTGATTGAGGAAGGGAGTGCCAAGGCGCTCGGTGGCAGCATGGGTTTTGCCGGTTCCTACGATACTAAGGACATTAGCGCACCCGCTTACCGGTTCAAGTTTGATTTGAACCAACTGGATTTTGGGCAGAGTTTCAACACCTTTAATACTTTCGCTAGCTTCGCCCCGATCGGGCAGCTCGTCAACGGGCAGTTTTCGTCTAGCTTGATTATGTCCGGCAACTTGGGCGAAGACATGATGCCGATACTAGAAGGTATTGACGCGGAAGGACTCCTGCAAACCTTCAACGCGACGCTCGCGGAGATACCGCCACTACAAGCGGTCGGTAACGCCCTCAACATCAAAGAACTCAAAAGCAGCCTCAACTTAGATAACCTGAAAAGCTACTTCACCATTGCTAATGGTTTCTTCGAGGTGGAACCTTTCGAGGTCGTTATCGCTGATTTGCCGATGACCATCGCGGGTAAGCATAGCCTTTCACAAGAAATGGCCTATACCATCAATACCGTCGTACCACGCTCCATGTTGGGCAATGGTGCTTTGGGCAATACGCTGAACCAAGGAATCAGCAACCTAGTGGGGCAGGCGAATAAGTTAGGGTTAAACCTCAACAATGCCGAAAATTTGAACGTGCAGATCAACCTGGGCGGCAGCATGACCGATCCCGACGTAGGCTTCAAACTACTGGGTACCAATGGGGAAGCAAGCGTTGCACAATCCGCCACCGACTCGGCCCGCGACCTCGTCCAAGACCAAGTCAACAACGCACGCGATCAGGTCAAAGAAGAGATTTCCGAAGTGCGTGATCAAGTTACCGAACAGGCAAACCAATTGGTCGACTCCGTCCGCAACGCGGCGGCCAGCCAGCTGCAAAACGCCGGGCAGAACGTAGCCAACGAG
>JBCDIR010000313.1:0-4656 GCA_038748735.1 Bacteroidota bacterium
CGTAGCAGCGGAACAATTCCCTAGCAATTACTACGCCTGGGACCGTTTGGCTAAAGCCAAAAACGCGGTTGTACGTAGTATCGGCGTAGCGGATGGACCCAATAAGGCCCAGCGTTGGAATACCGCTCTACTGGAGGCGATCAACGAGCGAACCGCAGCGGTTGCCCTCTCGCACATCCACTGGGCCGAGGGTTGTCTCTATGATTTACCTGCCTTACGCGCAAAAACGCGAGCGGTGGGAGCTTGGCTCATTGTAGACGGTACACAGTCCGTTGGTGCATTGCCGTTTGATCAGCGAAAAATACAGGCGGATGCCCTCGTTTGCGGTGGGTATAAATGGCTCATGGGGCCCTACGCGACTGCCCTTGCCTATTACGGCCCAGCGATGGATAACGGCGTACCGATAGAAGAAAACTGGATCAATCGTAAAGGTAGTCAGGACTTTAGAAATTTAGTTCACTATCAAGACGCGTATCAGCCGCTGGCGGGGCGTTATTCGGTGGGCGAACAGAGTAATTTTGTCTTGCTACCGATGTTAGAGGCCGCACTTCAACAACTCATCGCTTGGGAACCAGCGCGCATACAAGCGTACTGTGCAACGCTCAACGCACCTTATTTGGAGCGGCTGAAATCGTTAGGGTTCAAAATAGCTCCGGCGCAGGAGCGCAGCCATCACTTGTTAGGTGTTCAATTGCCCAATGAGCTTTCAATGGATATGGTACAGACCGCTTTACAAAGGGCTAACGTACTGGTGAGTATGCGTGGGCAGTCCATTCGGATTTCTCCCAACGTTTATAATAACACTGAGGATTGGGAACGCTTAACCGCAGCTTTGGAACAAATCGCCACCGCCAAATCAACTTAAAGATTATGTCAGTAAGTGCCTTATTAGTTATGTCTTTCGGACTCGGAATTTGTTGGCTCGTGTGGCGCAATATGCGGGAAGGTATGCGTCACCTAGACGAACAAGACATTGAAGATTTTCTGGCGGGACGCTTAGACGAACGCAACCTTAAGCGGGTACGCGAACATTTGCTCGTCTGTGAGGAGTGCAGAGCACTGCTAGACGAAATGAGCAAAAAATCCCAAAAGCACAAGCCAGATCGCCTACTGAAACGTAGGTTTTAAAAAATAGGTCAAAGATGAAGGGCGTCCTTGCGCGCCAACAAGAGTTCTTCTGTTTCCTCACGTTCCGGGTCGGGGACGCAGCAGTCGACGGGACAAACGGCGGCACACTGCGGTTCTTCGTGGAAACCAACGCACTCAGTACATTTATCGGGAACGATGTAGTAGAAATCATCCGAAACGGGTTCTTGTTCCTCTTCCGCATCCACTACACGATTACCTTCCAGGGTATAGTTACCCGTCACTCCCGTGCCGTCTTGCATATTCCATTCCATGCCTCCTTCGTAGATAGCGTTGTTAGGGCACTCGGGTTCACAAGCTCCACAATTGATGCATTCGTCCGTTATCATGATGGCCATAAGCGATCCTCTTTATGTCTATATCCACTTGCCTGTTCACTAACGTCAGCAGGCAAAAAATCGTAGGTCTATGTTATTCAGAGTAACCTCATCTAAATAGTTACTTACGTATTTTGAAACAAAAGCTAGCGCGTTTAGTTCCAATACGCTGCAAATTTAGCGTTTGCGCAGCACTTACCAAAGTCCTATCTTTCCGAAAATTAGTTACCTTTACTACTTATGCCATTTTTAGCTTTTTTGGTAATTCTATTGTGCGGTGCGGGCTTGTTCTGGATACTGGCCTATTTGCTGCGTACGCGTCTACGTCGGGTGGCGCTGGTTTTGGGGTTGCTGGGCTTACTAGTGGCATTCCTACTGACGGGACTCTGGGTAGTGGAGGCCGTGGGCTGGGAGCGGCAAGGGCTGTACGAGCAACTGATGTACGGTTTGGAACAGGAGGACCTGCGCATTTTTGCGGAAAGCCAAACGGATTTACAGGAAACAACCCTTCTGTGTTATAGTCAAGCGAGTATTGCGCTGAGTGAAAATGCGAGTCAGTTACCGAATCAAGATAGTAGTATTGTTCGTCAACTCCGGTATTTTGTCGCTTACGTTATGGACGAGGAGCGCTTCAAACTCTGGAATAACCGCCGTTCTTGGGACCGCGAATTGTTTACACTTGCGCATACTGCCATTATTTTGGGTAATTATCAGCGCCTCACGGGAGATCAGCAGTACGAAGAGCGGTGGAAACGGATTTGTACTTTCTTGGTCAACGGTATTTCTCGTTCACAGTACAAGCACCTCGCTTCTCGACCGGGCGATGCTGCGTTGCGACCCACGGATAATGCTACGGCTTTGTACGCACTGGCGCAGTACGATCAGCAGTTCGGTACGGACCACCTCGTGGTAGCGGGCGAAGATTGGAGTGCGTACATCCGTCGAGAGTTGCATTACGAAGACACGAAACTACCCTGTGCCGGGTTCACGGCCACGAACCGCTGTCGGTTGCCCGCAGTAGGGGGGAGTTTGGCGCTCCTTTCTGTTTATACCGCTGGGGCGGAACTACCCATTTCGCGTGATTTTTGGCGGGAGTTTCGACACTACTATAAGGGTACCTTTTGGAATATTACGGCCTGGATTAATCCCATGCCAACCGGGGGCGATCAGCCGGAGTTTTGCGACTTTAGCGTTGCGCCTTTGCAGTGTTACCGTTACGAAACGTCCCTGGGGCAGTACGCCGCTAGTTTACGCAAAGATTGGATTACGTATTATCAATTAAACAATCGTTTGATCCTTCGTGACTTTTTCCAACCGCTCAACCGGCTCTGGTCCAAACCTCAGCAGGAGCAGTTGCGAGGGTTGTACGAATTAGCCGTTCGCTTGTCCGCTTGTGCGCCCGTTCGGGAAGCCGCTTAGCCATTGTAAAAAAGGTGGGTAGAAAACGTACGGAAGTTAGTTGTTAAGACAACTTCGGGCACTTTTCAAACGTTAAGTTTGTATATACTGATAGATAGAAAATTGACCCTATTAATTACTCTAAATCATAACCCAAAACTACCATGATCAAACTGGAAATACCCCGCAAAGATGAACCTCATCTTGCACTCTTAGACAAATTAACGGCGCTGGCGCTACAACATCAAATTCGGGTGAACCGTCGTTTGCGCAAGGCAGTGCTTACCGACGGTAGTAAGCGCGTTGAAGGCGTTGCTGATATCACCCAATACCTTACCGAAACGGAAGAAGAACTACATCAGTGGTGGTACTGTGCGTGCTAAATCGCTACTTTATTTCGTGCTCACGGTAGGCGTTCAGGCCACCCTCCAAATTATAGACCTCTTGTAGACCTTCGGCTTGCAGTAACTGTACAGCCCTGTTGCTACGCTGTCCGCTTTGGCAAAGAACAATCAGCGGGCGAAGACCAGCAATTTCGCCAATACGGCTTGGTAACTCGTCCAAAGGAATATGTTGACCACCTAACTGATCAAGCTGCACCTCTGACGCAGTCCTGACGTCGAGTAAATGGTAGGATTCTGAAGATAAACTTCGCAGTGTAATTACGTCTACCGAAGGAACCGCTTCTTGTTTCGGTACACCACAAAACTGCTCATAATCAATCAGTTGAGCGATGTTAGTGGTAGAACGTATCCGGTACCTAAACGTTCTGACTTGACCATAAGCTGCGTCAAACACCCATAGCTTTCCGGCGAGCAACTCTCCAATTCCGCTGAGTATTTTGATGGCTTCGTTGGCTTGCATCGCGCCAATTATGCCGGGTAAAACGCCCAAAACACCTCCTTCTGCACAGTTAGGCACTTGCGCTGGGGGCGGTGGAGTGGGGTAGAGGTCGCGATAGTTGGGGCTACGTTTTCCGTCGGCTAGTTGCGCATTAAACACACTTACCTGCCCCTCGAAGCGGTAGATAGAGCCGTACACACAGGGTTTGTCCAGCAAGACACAGGCATCGTTGACCAGGTAGCGAGTTGGGAAATTATCCGTAGCATCAACGACTAAGTCGTATGGCTTGATGATGTCCAGTGCGTTATCCGTCGTGAGGTGAACGGCGTGTAGTTCCGTTTTTACGTTAGCGTTAAGGTTGTGTAGCTGGGCGGCGGCAGCGTCTACTTTACACTGACCTAGCTCCGCCCGTCCGTACAGTACCTGGCGTTGAAGATTACTCAAACTCACCCGATCTCCGTCTACTATTCCGATGGTCCCTACGCCGGCTGCGGTTAAATACTGCAATACGGGACATCCCAGTCCGCCCGCGCCGACCACTAGCACCCGCGCAGCGCGTAATGCCAGTTGCCCCTCCAGTCCGAAGTTCGGTAATTTCAGATGTCGGTCGTAGCGAATTTTCTCTTCTGACTTTAACATGATATTCGTAGTTAACGGTCGTAGATAGGTTTAACGAATCCCGTCAAATGTCTGTGAACTGGCCCGGAAATCCTTGTCTACCACGAGGCGTAAATTCTCGTAGACAATTTGCCCCATGGTGGTACACGCGTTGAATGCTTTAGTCTTGTGGTGACGGGCCAGATCACGTTTTAGCAGTACCACTTTCTCATCGGACGAAACCCGGTCAACGTTCATCACGACAAATAAATTCTGCACCCGTCGAATGCTGGCTTTGATGCGGTTAGCAATCAAGCTGCGTTCCTCCATTTGGTATTGTTCCATCGTCGCTACG
>JBCDIR010000314.1:0-4638 GCA_038748735.1 Bacteroidota bacterium
AGGTCGGCCAGCAATCGTTCTTTGATCGCGGGCCACAGGCTGCTGGGCAGGTAAGCACGGCTGGCCGCGGAGCACTTTTGTCCTTAGTACTCAAACGCACCACGGGCCAGCGCTACGGCCACTTGTTCCGCATCGGCAGACGGGTGCGCCACGACGAAATCCTTACCGCCCGTTTCCCCCACGATCCGGGGATAAGATCGGTATTTAGCAATATTCTGACCGATGGTAGCCCAGAGTGTTTGAAATACTTTCGTGCTACCCGTAAAGTGTAGTCCGGCAAAATCCCGGTGGTTGAAAATAAGTTCCCCCGCCATGGGACCGTCCGTGTAGATGAGGTTGATAACCCCCGCAGGGAGTCCCGCTTCGTGGAAAATCTCCATGACGAGTTTCGCAGCCAAAATCTGCGTATCGGCGGGTTTCCAGACGACTACGTTGCCCATCATGGCCGGCGCAGCGGGCAAGTTGCCCGAAATTGCCGTGAAGTTGAAGGGTGTAATCGCAAACACAAAACCTTCTAACGGCCGGTACTCCAAGCGGTTCCAAACCGTCGGAGAGCTGTTGGGTTGTTGGGCGTATATTTCCGTCATGTACTGCGCGTTGAAGCGCAAAAAGTCCGCCAGCTCCGCCACGCAGTCGATCTCTGCTTGGTAGATATTCTTACTTTGTCCCAGCATGGTCGCCGCGTTCATGCGGGCGCGGTACGGTCCACTGATCATGTCGGCAGCGCGGAGGAAGATAGCCGCACGCTGCTCCCAGGGCATCCGCTCCCAGTCGTGTTGGGCCGCAAGGGCTGCGTCGATAGCCGCCTGGACGTGCGAGGCGTCCCCTTGGTGAAAGTGCGCTAACGTATGTTGGTGCTCGTGGGGCGGGTGGATGGCGACTTTATGGTCCGTACTCACCCACTCCCCGTTGATGTACATGGGCAGGTCGTGTACTTTTGATTTGTAGGCTTTGAGGGCCGCTTGCACCTCCGCGCGCTCAGCAGAACCGGGGCGATAGGTTAAGACGGGTTCGTTTTTAGGTGGTGGTACTTGGTAAAATGCGTTTGACATATATCTTTTATTTGGTTGATGATGGTAGTCGGTCGTGCGGTGGTTCGGTTGTGCGGTCGGTGGTCGGTGGTACGGTTTACGGTTTACGGTTTGAAAACGAGACGGAATCCCTATACCATCTACCCAAAGCGATCTCGGCTGAGCCGAGAGAGCGATCCCTCTACTAATTCGGTTTACCTCTTTCCCCACTAAAAGCCACGATGACGCCGCATAGCTGCCCGGTAGAGTTGCTCGTACTGCTTGGCGCTCTGTTTCCAGCTAAAATCTTTGGCCATAGCCCGCTGAATCATGGCCGCTAGATGTTCGGGACGATCGTAGTACGTACTGACGGCCCAACCGATAACACTGGCAATGACTTGAGGCGTGTTGTCTTCGTATTTGAAACCCGTCCCTTCCCCCGTTTGCTCGTTGTACTGTTCGACCGTGTCGGCCAGACCACCCGTATTGCGCACGATGGGTAAAGTGCCGTATTTGAGGCTGTACAGTTGGTTCAACCCACAAGGTTCGAAGCGGGAAGCCATGACAAAAAAGTCGGAACCCGCCTCAACGAGGTGTGCTTTATCTTCGCTGTACCCAATGAAGGTACCGACGCGCCCCGGATACTGGCCAGGCAGTGCCATGTACTTGCCTTCCAGCGCTTTATCTCCCGAACCCAGTACGACGAACTGCACGCGCATTTGGTGAACCGTCTGGTGGATGGCTTCGTAATAAATGTCCAACCCTTTCTGATCCGCAAACCGACTGACGACCCCTACGAGCGGAATATCCGGGTTGACTTCTAGGCCGAAGGCTTGCTGCAGCTTGGCCTTGTTTTTGGCTTTACCACTCAAATCCTCGGCAGCGTAGTTGTTGGGCAAGCGGGGGTCCGTCGTGGGGTTCCATTCTTCGTAATCAACGCCGTTGAGAATCCCTCGGTAGGCACCGCCTTTGTGTTGCAGGTGAGCGCTGAGTCCCATCCCTAGTTCGCTGCTCCGCGTTTCTTCGGCGTAAGTCGGACTGACCGTATTGACCATGTCCGCGAAAGCAATTCCGCCTTTGAGGTAGTTGATATTATCGTAATCAGCAAAGTAATCGGTATGGAATAATTTCCAATCCAAGCCCGTAAACGACCAGTGTTTTTTAGGAAAAACGCCCTGGTACTGGATATTATGAATGGTAAAAACGGAAGCCGTGGCACTCAGCGTCGGATCGTCTTGGTGCCAAGTTTTGAGGTAGGCCGGGGCCAGCGCCGTCTGCCAATCGTGGGCGTGAATCACGTCGGGTTGCCACTGGCGGTCGATACACAACTGAAGGGCCGCACGCGTGAAGAAGGCGAAGCGCTCGGGATTGTCCCGAAAGTCGCGGTTATTGCGATCATTATACACCCCCTCCCGACCGAAATAGGACCAACTTTCGATGAAGTAGGCCGACACCCCGTCTTCTACGTAGTACTCATCAACGGCACACCACTGCTGAATACCCTCGCCCATCCAGACGCCCATGGACTCTTGGTAACGTTGTAAGCCGTATTTCTCGGTGTCAATGTCTTGGTATTTAGGTAGGATAATCCGCACCTCGTGGCCCAATTCGTGTAGCGCTTTGGGCAACGCGCCGACCACATCCGCTAGCCCCCCCGTTTTCACAAAAGGCACACATTCGGAGGCGATGAAGACGATTTTCAGTGATTCAGACATAATAGGAATTTGGGGTTAATGAAACACGATAGTTTTATTACCGAAAGGTAGGATTTTATGTTCAAGTTGGCTACGAATGGCCTGGGATAAGACCCGCTTTTCGATGTCTTTTCCTTTGCGCACCAGTTCCGTGGGGGCATCGCGGTGACTGACGTGGGTAATGTCTTGGGCAATAATGGGTCCTTCGTCCAAATCCGACGTTACGTAATGACTAGTAGCCCCAATGATTTTCACCCCGCGTTCGTAGGCAGAATGGTAGGGACGTGCGCCCTTGAAAGCCGGTAGAAACGAATGGTGAATATTAATGATTTGGTTCGGGAATTGCGCACAAAAATTGTCAGACAAGATTTGCATGTAGCGCGCCAGCACAATAAAGTCTACGTCTAGCGCGCGGAGCAATTCCACTTCCTTAGCTTCTTGTTCTGCTTTGGTCGCCTTGGTGATGGGAAATACGCGATAATCAATGCCAAAGCGCTCCGCAATCGGGCCGAGTGATTCGTGATTGGAAACAATCACCGGAATCTCTACCTGCCATTCTCCCGAAGAATAACGCTGTAAAATATCGTACAAACAGTGCGAGGCCTTGGACACAAAAAGGGCCATGCGTGGTTTGCGGTCCGTCAGGTGTAACTGCCAGGACATGCTGAATTTATTCCCCACCAGGGTCGAGAAATAATCCTCTATTTTATCCCTGGGAATCGCAAAACCCGCTAGCTCCCACTCTACGCGCATGAAGAAATGGGCCAGCGTCGCATCCACGTGTTGCTCTAGCGAGATGACGTTGCCCTGATTGCTGTGTAGAAAATCGGAAACGGCCGCCACTATCCCTTTTTGGTCGGGACAGTGAATGAGCAAGACCGCAGTAGCTGATGACATACACTAAAATTTTACGGCGCAAAAGTACAGTTTTAGCAACAAGCGAAAGAAAAGGAAGAGAAATTTTGGCGGTCGGACCAACCACCCATCTGAACAAGATGGCTACACAGCAGGCAAAACCATCCCTTCACTAGCAGCGTTGTCTAACTAAAGACGTTAATTAGGTATGCGCATCCCATTTTTGCTATTTATCGGCTTGCTTTTACTGAGCTGTTGGTCGTGTGAGGAAGAATTCACGCCTCCGGTCATTGACGCGGCGGACGAAATTGTCGTAGAGGGCTACATCGAAGCGGGAGACCTTCCTACCCCACCCTACGTATTACTGACGCGCAGTATTCCATTTTTTTCTAAGATAGGTCCTGATCAACTCAATGATGTCTTCGTGCGCGATGCGAAAGTCACCGTCACAAGTGGTGATAAAACCGTCGAACTCACTGAATTATGTCTAGAAGATATTCCCCTGGAATTTCGCGCGCAAATCGGCGAATTTCTGGGTATCCCCCTAGATAGCTTGGGGATAAACATCTGCGCCTATCTGGACCTGAGCGGAGAAATGTTCGGCGAAATAGGCGCTACCTACGACCTCAAAGTAGTAGCTGAAGATAAAACGCTCACCGCCACAACGACGATCCCCCAAACCGTTGAACTGAGTAACTTCACTTTTCTTCCTCCGCCCGGCGAACCCAATGATACCCTCGCCGAACTGCGCTGCTTTATCGACGATCCCGGCGGAGTGGCCAACTACTACCGCTACTTCACGGGTGACTCCCAAACGGGCTTTGTCCGCCCGGCTTTTTCCGTCACGGATGACCTCCTCTTTGACGGTCAGTTCTTCGAGTTCCCCCTCGACAAAGCAGAACCCTTCGGGGCTAGTTTTGACCCCATCACGTATGGCTACTACCGCCTCGGTAATGATGTAACCATCAAGTGGATGATGCTGGACGAGGCGCACTTCAACTTCTTCAACACGCTAGAGTTTGGCCGTACCAACCAGGGACCGTTTTCTTCGTACACCCGCATCGACAGTAATATTGAAG
>JBCDIR010000315.1:0-4627 GCA_038748735.1 Bacteroidota bacterium
GATGGGCACAATCAACAAGGCGCTCGATCCCGATGAGATCGGAGCCTATGTCGACACGCTCGCCAAGCGGATCGCGCGGTTCCCCGCCGACTCGATCAATGCCTGCAAGCAGATGGTCTATGAATCGATCGACAAGCCGATCGACGAGGCGCTGAAGGCCGAGGCCTACTGGCTCTACCAGGCGACCAGCAATACCCCGGCGAACAAACGGCCCGCCTCACGCAGGAACAGCGCGTACTAGAACAAGACGATGCTGCTAGTGAACTGCTCACTGCCCTGCGCAACGCCTACGCTACCTACCGTAATACCCTGGCCCAACTTCAAACGGAGAAGGGTAACCTCACCCTTTTCGAGCGTAACCTTGAAAATACCCGTAACCGTTACCAACTAGGTACGGCCACTAACACGGACGTGCGTACGGCCCAACTTAACCTCGACGCGGCGCTAAACCGCATCAGCAGTTACCGCTTCCGCGCAAAGCAGGCCGAAGTGCAGTTGTATTTGCTGAGTGGGCAGTTGGTGGAGTAAAGGCAAAGAAGTGATCAGTACAGGTTTAGTGACCAAGATTTTTAGTTCGTTTTTTAGTGCAGGAATTATGCTGGTTTGAAACCAGCGTAATTGCAAGCTAAACAAGGAACCTGAATAAAAAATCGCCCACTTGGCTCACGCAGTGACCAAGTCAATAACAAAGTTTTATCTAGCACATTTCTGAAGCGGTACTTCCTGTGTTTACCCTCGTAAACCGTAGGAAGGCCGCGTTTTTCATTACAGCTCTTCGTCCCGTATCGCCGCTACGTACGCTACCGAAACAGCAAAGTCCTCCGCAATCTCTTCGGGCGTGAGTTGACCTCTCAGTAGCGCTCGCTTGATGGCTTGGTCTAATTTGTCTTTCATCTCTTTACGGGCGGCATCTTCTACCAAGGCAATGGTTGCTTTACGCATCTCCATTTCTTTAGCTTCGGCTAGCTGTTCAGGGGTCAATCGGTCGATAGCCGCGAGTTGAGCTGCCTTGGCAATACTTGGTTTTGACAAATTAATCTTAGGGTTGGCTGGATTTTTCATCGACTCGGTAATCAGGTCCATCCAGTCTCTTATCTGCTCGGGAGTATCCTCGTTTACGTAGGTAGTGTTGAGAATGATCATTTCGTGTTTGGTCATTTTACGTTCTGTACCCGCTAGGTTTCTGGGGTTTATTCTGGTGACCAAAACATCGTCTTTGATAGGCTTACCGTCCTTTTCACTGATTCGATAAGCGGCGGTAACAACAACTATGATGTATACGTCTTTTTCGAAGGAGTAATCTTTGCTACTCCGCTGCATGTCTACCAAGTTAGCTAAAAAATAGTGCGCAAAACGATCGTACGAGTAATCGTAGTCTACTTTTTGTATTTCAACCACTGTTCTATTAGCCTCGTCTTCGGCAAATAAGTCCATTCTAAACTTGATGGCACTCACTGCATTGGGTAAAACCTTCTCGGTTTCTACCTTCTCAATATTTAGCGCTACGCCGAGTATATCTTTGGTGAACGCACTAAAAATCTCCGGGTCAGTGAAGACATTTTTAAAGTGAACTTCGTTATCCAAATTGGCAAGCATATCCGTAGAGCATTTGGACTAAATTACGACATAATAACAGGTAAAGCAAGTTTAAGGACGCCTCTCCGTATCACTCTTCACTTTGCACCGCCTCCACCTGCCGCGCGCGTCGGGCGGGAAGGACTGCCGCTAAGGACCCAATTACGCCCACGACTAGCGCTACCACTGGAAAATCGTACCAGCGCAGGCTCACGGGGTAGGCATCAATCAACATACCACCGGGGAGGGTGATGATACCTACCGTTTTTTGCAAAACAAAGATCACGATGGCCAGTACGAAGCCAATCAAAAGCCCTAGGCCTACCATGAGCAGCCCTTCGTAGATGAACAAGCGGTAAATCCCCTGGCTGGTCATTCCCATGGATTTGAGGATGGCGATATCTGGCTGCTTTTCCAGTACGATCATCCACAAAGCGCCGATGAGGTTGAAGCTGATGAGTAGCATCATCAGACCGACAATGGCAAAGCTGAGCCACTTCTCAATCCGCATGAGCCGCAGAAAAGAAGCCTCCTGCTCAAAACGATTTTTGATGATAAAATCATCACCCATAATCGCCTGTAATTTGGCGTAAGTAGCCGCATTTTCGTAATCGTCTGCGAGTCTGATTTCCAGGGCGGATACGGCACCGCGACGGTCCAGCAGGGCTTGGGCCATCTCCAGGGGCACCAGCACGTACTGTCGTTCAAAATCTTGCTGCACGAGGAAAACGCCTACGGGCTGCGCTTGGGCCGATTTGAACCGCCGCGCGTTGAGTAAACCCGCCCTGCGTTTGCGCTTGACCATGTAAATCGTCAGGGCACTGAAAGCATCGTCGATGTCTATACCTAGCTCGTTGCGGATTCCCTGACCGACGACGGCCAAGTTGGTTCTTTCGCTGAAGAGTTCGTAGCGTCCTTCGCGGATGGTCGAGTCGATACCCGTCACGGCGCGGTACTGCTGGTCCACGCCTTTGAGGAGGCCGATAGTTTGATTCTTTTTGTAGTCAAAAAGCGCCCGCTCTTCGATGGTTTGCGAGAGCAATTCCAATCCCTCAACGCGGTACAGTTCTTCTAGTGTTAGCGAGTCGACTTCAAACGTCTTACCCTCGGCGGGGGTGATGGTTACATCGGGGTTGAAGCTGTTGTACATGCTCAAAAATAGGTCTTCAAACCCGTTGAAAACCGATAAAATGAGCACCAGTGCCGCCGCCCCAATGGCCACCCCGAAAACGGCGATACCCGTAATGATGTTCACCGCATTGACGGAGCGACGAGCCAGCAAATAACGACGCGCGATGCGCAGGGGTAGGTTCATGTCGTAAAGGTAAACGTTCCACACGGACTTGGCAACAGAACCGCCGCTTTGTCCAAAAAATAGGGTAGTAGTTACCAGTTTTGGCGAATAAACCGCCGCGCATTTCCGTGTGCTAAAGCAGCTAACTGGCGCTCCGTAAATGTACGCTCCCTAAGTTGTTTCAAGATAGTAGGGTACTGCCCAGCGTCTGCGTATTCACTGAAAAAGAGCGGTTGCCGCTCGGGGGCGGAAATGCCGGGCCGCCAGAAAAAGTCAGCCCCGAAAGCCATCTGCTGTGGCGCCTGTTCCAGCCCGTAGCTGATGTGCTCTAGGAGGGATTCCGAGCGCTCACCGCCCAGGAAAAGGCGGAGAAAGTTAGCACCGATTAGCCCGTCGCGACGGATGATTTCTTGGACCAATTCCTGGGGTAAGTTCCGAGGGTGATCACGTAGGTGCCGAAAGTTGGAGTGACTGGCGAGCACCGGGAGTGATAAGTTTCGTCGATCAATATAAGTAAGCGACTCAAAAGCTAGAGCATCGCTGGTATGCGAAAGGTCAAGCGGAACGTGGTTCGCTGCCATCCATTCGAGGAGGGCTTCACCGTCGGGTTTTAAACCAATATCAGTATAGTTACCACCGCCAAAACGATTTTCTAAATGGTGAGTCAACGTGAGGTAGAACAGGTGTTGCCCCGTGGCTAAACAATGGTCCAAACGTTCAAAAGCACGGTCCAAAGGTTCGTCTTCTTCCCCAATGGCGCTAGCGTTTTCAATGGCCAAGGTCATACCGATAGCAGAATGATTGGGCAGATCGTCCACCGCCGCTTTATCCGCTAGAATGGTAAATTCCGAAAGCGCTGCTAAGGCCGAAAAGGCATCCAACTGTGGTTGGAGCCAAGCGGTGGAACCTGCTTCCGTACGCGTAAAAACGGCCATGACCTGATGCCGAACGTTACCCGCTCGCAGGTACGGTAACGTGACGCCGATGTTTTCGGTAGCGTGGATACTCGCTCCGGGCACTTTGCCGAGGTAGAGGAGGAGGTCGCAGTGAAGATCAGTGATGGGGTGCATGGTGGTGTCGCTTTGGGGTAAAGGTATGTACTCTCATAAAAACAGTTGACAGTTTTACCCAACGCCCCAGGTAGAGTGGTGAATCTTCGGGTGGTGAGTCGGTGCGGTTTTGCAATGAGGTACTGCCGAAGGCCATGTATTTTTGAACAGTGTGACGGCATCTTGATACCTTCTACCTAAAGTGATCTCGGCTGAGCCGAGAGAGCGGTCCTTCTACTAATTTGGTGTTGCGGTAGTACGGTGGATGGTTTGAAAACAAGACGCTGGTCAACTCGAATTTATAGGATAATCAAAGTAGGAGATGGTCAGTTGAAAAAAATGTGGTTTCTTTGTTTTAAGGACCGTACGAAAATAGCGCCTGCCGCGCCACGCGGTAAAGTGCGTTGCTGGTTTCAAAATAGTTGATTAAGCGTGTCGACTGTTTTAAAATCTCAGAAGAAACGCGTCTTATTTTCTGTCCAATACTTAAATCACGTATAACCGAAAAAATTAGCCTTGCTCGACGTTGCTTTCATATGATAGTTCTTGCCGAAAAACACTTTCCCGAAATTTTGTATCCCAAGCAGTTGGATGACTACCTGGCCAGCGGTTGGTACCGGATGGGGCAGTCGATTTTCACGACGCACTTCCTGAGCTTCGACGGAGAGATGTATTCGGCTATCTGGATTCGGTTGGATATGGAGCGGCA
>JBCDIR010000316.1:0-4623 GCA_038748735.1 Bacteroidota bacterium
CCGCATTGTGGAGGTGATGATCTCCTCGGTGCGCCCTTTCCCGCTGATGCTGGGCAAGATCATCGGTGTGGGCCTTGTGGGCTTGACGCAAGTGCTGGCCTGGGCCATTACTATTCCCGCAATGCTATTTATCGTTAGCGTAATTTTTGGTTTTAACGTAGACGCTAGTACCGTGGCTGCGCCGCCGCCCGAAATGGCCGGTATCGACCCGGAGGTGATGGCTAATCAGATTTACACAGAATTGCAATCCTTTAACTGGTGGGGGATTCTGCCGTTATTTTTGCTCTACTTCCTGGGTGGTTACTTTATGTACGCGGCCCTCTTCGCTGCCGTCGGTTCTGCGATGGGCGACGATCTGGGCGAAGGCCAAGCGCTGACCATTCCCATCACCATTCCGGTCATTTTGGCGTTTTACATCACGCTGGCGGCCATCCAATCGCCCAATTCGAGTATGGCGGTGTGGTCGTCGTTTTTTCCCTTGTTTTCGCCCATCGTTATGCCCGCGCGCTTGCCGTTTGACCCACCCTGGTGGCAGGTGGCGGGTTCGCTGGTGTTGCTGGTGCTGTCTTGCTTGGCGCTAATCTGGTTGTCGGGGCGCATTTACCGAGTCGGTATTTTGCTGTACGGTAAGAAAGTGACGCTGTGGGAGATGGGGAAGTGGATCTTTCGGCGGTAGGAAGTTTCTGCTATTCGAGAGGTATATGACACCTACTAGAAGATAAGAATAGCCTGTAAAGCGTTTGCAAAACCCAACGATTTATCGTATTTTTATACAAACAATTGATAACGATAAGCATGCAAGTACGCATTGTCAAAAAAGGAGAAGACTACAGTAATTACGACTACTGGCTATCGCTCACTTATCAGGAGCGGATGGCCGAACTAGAACGCATTCGCCAAATCATTAACTTAAAACGGTATGGACCTCGACAAGGATTTCAGCGTGTTTATAGAATTGTTAAACGAGCATAAGGTTCCTACTCGAAAGCTACAAAAAACACCCCTTCCGCCGCTGTAATTTCAACAATCTCATTCGTCTCAAACCAGGGCATACCATCGGCAGTGTCTGCGGAGAGGTCGTAATAGCCGAGCTGTCCTGCGAGTGTGTAGTGAACCAGTTTACCGGTGACGGTTCGCGCCGTTACTCCGATTTTCTCAGTAAAGGTATAGTCCTCCATCGCCGTGATGGTAAGTTCCCCTTCGGGAGCAGCCAGGTAAGAACTTTTGGAGGGTCGCAACTCCCCGTAAGGTCCACCAATCGGGAGGCGCAGGGACACATCTACCTTCCCTTCTCCTTCCCCAAAGGAAAAGCGATTACCGGGGGCGAAGAATCCTTCCACAGATGCTTTCGACATCACTTCGTCGGGCGTAGCTGCCGTTGGCCAAAACTGGAAACCGTATAATTCGAACTGATCCCCATCACCGGACAAGTGGGCACCCATGATGAGGGTCGTATAGAACGTATCGAAGGGTTCCCGATTAAATGGCCGTTGGGTAACGCCACCTTGCCAAAAAAGGTAGCCATCCTCCCCCGCCTCGTCCAGTTCGATCAAAAAGTCCGTAAAATCATTTTCACCCGGGCTGCGAAGCTTTTCCGTCAGGAAAATGTCGACGCGCTCTTCGGTCAACGGCACGGGAGATAGTTCTGCTTGCTCACAAGCGGACAAGACGAAGAGTACAATTGCGTAAAAAACAACGGTGAAGTTTTTCATGGTATTGAAAGTTATTCGTGAAGAAAGTTGGCGTACACGCTTATAAAATGCGCGCTGAAATCCCTAGGTGGAAGGAGCTGGCCAAAAAGCTACTGGACTGCCCGAATAGTTCGGGAGTAATCAAGTTGCGAAAACCTTGTAAATAGCTACACTGTAGTTGCAAACCCGGGCTCAGCGCGTAGCGTAGGTGGAATTGCAGCCCAAAGTCGAACGATTGGAAGGCTGCGCGAGCCAGGGGCTGAGGATCGGAAGAGAGCGAACGCGTGCTACTACCGCCACTGATTCCAAAACCACCGGCACTCGGATTGCTCGAGTAACGCAATTGTTCTCCACTGACCCAGGTATTAGTCTGCCGAGCGCCCCGCCAAGTGTATAGATACGCACCGTATACCCCCGCCCCGAGGGCCCAAGGCCCAGCACGCCTGGGCGTGTAGTACCAACTCAAACCCAGGTCGACG
This sequence comes from Bacteroidota bacterium, assembly GCA_038748735.1. Lineage (GTDB taxonomy): Bacteria > Bacteroidota > Bacteroidia > Chitinophagales > Saprospiraceae > Lewinella. Next base: position 2,171 of record JBCDIR010000316.1, read on the forward strand.
TAGCGTAGACTACTGAGCATGGTGCTGTTGATGTTGCGGCGAAATTCTTGTGGTAGGTACGCATTGAAAAGCTCATTTTGACGCAATTGTAATCCGTTTAGGTTACGCAGGGAAGCAGCCACCTGTATACTAGAACGCTGGCTAACTGGCCGTTCGGTCCACAGCCCCAGCCGGTTACCCATACTTAACCGAAACGGGTCCGCACTCGCTACTTGGAATAATGTCTGCGCATCAACGCCTAGCTGCCATTTGCGGTCTTGACCAAAAGTGGTTTGGACCCCAATCAAGAGGATGACCAATACGATACTCAAAGCAAAAAAGGGATTGGTATTCATGAGTTTGGTTTTTGTTTTTTTGTAAAAAGCTAAGCAGGCGTTAAGAAATATTTGTAAGGAATTTGGATGGGCGAAAATTCACTAAACAACTGAATATTTGCAAGTTGTGTGTGGATTCTTCGACCATCTTTAGACAAATTTGTTACAATTATTTTAGCCCAATTACTTAGTACCCCGCGAAACGGTAGGTGATTCCGAGACTGAAATTGAGGCTGTTCACACCGCCTGAATTTGGCGTCAGTTGTTGCAGTGCCGTAGTGTCCAGCGCTGGAAAAGCTGTGGCGTAAGGCGTGCGCGGCTCGTATAGGTCAGCGGTCGTCCGGTTACCAATGAATAGCTCAGCGGCGGCCCGGATACCAAACTGTGGGCGTGGCCAATAGGTATACCCTAGTCGGACCGCAGAACAACGACTGAGTTGCAGTTTATAGGTCACGTCAATTGACTCTCCACTGAATCCGGTAGCCCTGACACGAGCGTTGTGGAGGTTGATCCCGGTCCGAATAGCCAACTCCAAGTCACCTTGGTGGATACGCAGCATAAGCTTTGGCCCCACGGTCAGCATCCGGTACTGCTCGACTACGTTTTGTTGGAGCGGATAGCCATTCCGTCCGTCACTGGCCGTCAAGTTAGTAGTCGACTGCGCTTGTAACTGCCCGTAGCCCACGTTGGCCGTTAGCTCCAGCCAGCGGATTAAACGATAATTCACGTTACCACTAATGACTTGATAAGATTCCGGGTCAGTCTGCTTCAATGGTGTATTCAGTACATTCGAGGGATCACAGATTTGACAATCCAGTAGCATGCCCGCCCCGACGTCAAAACCGACGGTCCAGCGGGACTGTGGGGTAGCCAGTTCCTGGGCCATCAAAGATTGCCCAAGGCCAAAAACCACTAGGCAAATGGCCAAAAACGAAGTGAAATATGCTTTTTTCATCGGTGAAGGTTGGTTAATAGTTAGGAAATACGTCGGGGAATAGCGTCCAGCGGTTGCGGCGGCGTTTCTGGGGTGGTGACGTTTGAATTCTAAAATCAGGGTTACGATCTTTTGGGGTTAAGAGGGGAATACGGTTGTCACTCGGTAACGGGGCTACTACCCTAGGCGTAGGGCGTAGCGGCGTAACCTTACCCGGCGTAGCTGGTAGGTTGCTTGTGGAATCAAGTACTACGTCTACGTTTGCGACTGGCGGTGGAACGCTAGGCGGACGAGTGGGTACGCGTGGAGTCTGCACCAGCGTACTGCTGTCGGTGCGCGCATCGGTTAGGGCTGGGCTGGGTTCGTTGCTACGGGTTTGTACGGAAAAACTGCTTAGTGCTGGCGGAGTAGTGACCGTTGGTTTAGTTAACCAAAAGAAACCGAGACCAATAGCGATACCCATCAACAGCCACTTCCACCACTTAGCAGCTGTCCAGTGCTTGCCGGAATCGGAGGGAATATCCCCAGCATTAGCATCCAGCAGCTGCTCCATCGCCGCCCAGGCTTGTGGATCGAAGTCAAACTCGTGTTGTTCGACGGTGCGGCGGAGGTCCGCCTCCCATTGGTGGTCTGGCGTATTCATGCTGATTTACCGTTTCGGTTATACAATGGCCCCAGGCTAGCCCGGAGTAATTCTTTGGCCTTTGACAGCCGCCACTTGCTGTTGCTGGTGGTGATGCCCAATACTTTGGCAATCTCTTGGTGCTTATACCCTTCAATGACGTAGAGGTTGAAAACGACCCGTAAATGATCGGGCAGCGCCTGGATCTGGGCGAAAATATCCTCCGCCGCCAGGTCGCTTTCTACGGTATTAGTGGTGCTCCGCGAGTCGGGGAGCTGCAACTTTATCCGGTCACGGTAGCGGTTCTCGTAGCGCAGGTGGTCCATCGTCACGCGGAAGGTGATGGTGGAGAGCCAACCCGCAAACGAATGCTGCTCTTGGTAGTTGGACAAAGACTTGAAGATCTCTAGAAAAGCTTGGTTGAGCAAAGCATTTGCCGCCTTCCGGTTGGAGGTGTAGCGCATCGGAATCCCCAGTAGCTTGCCGTAGTAGCGCCGATACAGCACGGCCTGCGCCCGCCGATCTCCCCGTAGGCATCCCTGCCGTAGTGATTCGTCGGTACTGTGCTGATCGTATCGCATGA
>JBCDIR010000317.1:0-4622 GCA_038748735.1 Bacteroidota bacterium
GTCTCATTTACCCGCTCAGTCGACGTACAACTCGAGTTAGTAAACCTCCTTGGGCAAGTGGTCTGGCAGGGTGAGCAGCAGCGTAACGTTCAACAGTTGCAAGAGCAATTAGACCTTAGTCTATTACCAAACGGCGTCTACCTTGTCCGCGTTCGTGCGGGTGAACAAATGATTAGCCGTCGCCTCATAAAGGGCTAATTCAACAAGTATTTTCCTAGCTAGATAGGTGCCCTCCCGAGTTTTGATCTTTTTCAAAACTCGGGATTTATCAATAAAAACACCTATTTTTGAAATATGAGTGAAAAGGAGAAAAAAATCCCGTTACCCAAAGAGTTCACCGAAGGACAACTCTTGACCCAGACGGAAACCTTACAGCGACGACCCAGTCAGAAAAAACTGTACATCGGCATCCCCAGAGAGGTTTCTAAACAAGAAAACCGAGTCGCCCTAGTCCCTAGTTCGGTGAATAATCTCGTCAGTAAAGGACACCGTGTCTTACTACAAGATGGCGCGGGAGAGCGGTCTAAATTCTCCAATCACGATTATTCCGAAGCGGGCGGCGAGATTGCTTACAGTGCCGAGCAAGTCTACAAAGCGGACATCATCATCAAGGTGGCCCCGCCTACTCTAGACGAAATCGAACTGATGCGGCCCGGGCAGGTGCTCATCTCACCGTTACAGTTGCCACTCATTTCTGCCGAATACATCTACCGGCTCAAACACAAGCGGGTTATCGCACTGGCGATGGAATACCTCAAAGACGAGGCCGGACATTTTCCCGTCGTGCGCATTATGAGCGAGATGGCGGGCGTAGCAGCCATGCTCACAGCGGGAGAATTGCTCTCCAATACTGGTGGTGGCGCAGGTGTACTGCTCGGAGGTGTTTCGGGCGTACCGAGTACTAAAGTCGTCATTTTGGGGGCCGGTATCGTAGCCGAATACGCCACGCGAACGGCCCTGGGCCTCGGGGCAGAAGTTCGGATTTTCGATGACAACATCTACAAACTTCGCCGGATTCAGAGTGAGGTAGGACGAGCATTGTACACCAGTGCACTCAACCCGCTCTACCTCGAACGGGAATTAGTAACGGCAGAAGTCGTCATCGGCGCCATGCACTCCGAGAGTGGGCGCACCCCCGTCGTCGTGAGCGAGGCGATGATCGAAAAGATGAAACCCGGTGCCGTCATTATCGACGTGAGTATTGACCAGGGGGGCTGCTTCGCTACCTCGCGGGTCACCTCGCTTGACCAACCGACCTTCACAAAGCACGGCGTCATCCATTATTGCGTGCCCAACATCGCCTCGCGGGTGGCGCGCACGGCCTCCATCGCGGCTAGCAACATTCTGACGCCCATCTTACTCCGAGCCGGCGACGTGCAAAGTATCGAAAAAGTACTCTTTGGACACAGTGGACTGCGCCACGGCGTGTATACCTATAAAGGCTCTTTGACCAATACCTATTTAGGCCGCCGTTTCGACATCAAATCTACTAACCTCGACTTGCTCATCACCTCCGACATTTAACTCCATTCCACCACCTATGACCGACGAAAAAATCTCCTACCACCAAGTCATTGCTGACGAGGATGTACTGCTACGTAAACGCCGCGCAAAAATCATGGGTGAAGACTTTGCGGCGGCCCTAGACGACAATCGCTTCGGTATTGCGTTGTCCGGAGGCGGTATCCGCTCCGCGACGATCAATCTGGGCATTTTGCGAACACTGCGCAAGTTTGGTGTGCTCAAACAAGCGGATTACCTGAGTACCGTTTCCGGTGGCGGCTATACGGGGGCTTACATCCAGGCCACTACCCGTGAGGCGGAGGCTGGCCAGCATCTCTTCGCTGATGAGCACATCGACTACATGCGTGAACGCGGTGAGTATCTCTTCCCCGGTACGGGCTGGGAAAAGCTGTGGAACCAACTGAACCTCGTGGTTGCCTTTCTAGTCAGTTTCTTGATGAGCCTCATCAGTCCGGCCATTTTGGCGGGCTTTTTTGTGGGGGGCTACTATTTTTTCAAAACCAACGAACTGGTCTTGCTCAGCTTCACCGACGCTATCGGCAACTACTGGGCGACGATCACCCCTTATATCTATTTCATTTTTCTGGGTCTCTTTTTGTTGCACTATATTTTCAACGTAGCGCAGGTCTACAAACTGGATAACTCGAGTTATTTCAACCGTATAGAGACTGGACTTTTACTGATTTTTCTGGCTACGTTCAGTGTGCCATTGGTGCAAAGTGTCCAGTCCTTCAAAGCCCCAAACGGAGAACAGTTATTGATGCTGCTAGTGGGGGCGTTTATTTTGTTGGTACTCGGTTTGTTTACCAATCCAAATGCGACAAGTTTTCACCGCTTTTACCGCAAGCAATTGGCGGATGCGTTTCTACATTTCGCCCCGAATCAGCGCAACGTACTCCTGTCACAGCTTACGCAGGTGGACGAACAAGCGCCCCGTTTCTACCAAGCGCCTTACCCGCTCATCAATACTTGCCTAAACCTGCAAGCGAGTAAGGACCCTAACTTTCAGGGCGCAAAAGCGAGTGATTACTTTTTGCTTTCACCGCTGTACTGTGGTGCCAAGCTGGTGGGCTACGTCCCGACCAAGGATACCATCGGCTACCGCCAAATGACCCTCCCGGCGGCGGTGACCATCTCGGCGGCGGCGGTCAATCCGGGCTTGGGGGCCTACTCCAATAAATTGCTCAGTATCCTGCTGACGATTTTCAACCTACGGCTCGGTTTCTGGACGTGGAATCCGTTACGCGTAAAAAACGCGCTGGCCGCTCATCTGGTGGCCAATGTATTTCTTTTACGAATTACTGGGCAAGATCGGCACCGACAAAAAGATGGTCAACATCAGCGACGGCGGACACATCGAGAATCTGGGCGTCATGGAGCTGCTGCGCCGCAAGTGCAAGCTCATCATCTCCGTTGATGCTGGGGCGGACCCGCTTTTCACCTTCGCCGACCTCGAAAACCTGACCGTACGCGCCCGCAACGAATTGGGTATCGACATCCGTTTTCGGCCCGATCAAATTCCGGAAAACACCATGCGTGTCAATCCCAGCCACGGCTACTCCCGCGAGCGTTTTGCCATCGCAGATATGTATCAACTGTGGGAAAAAGTGACGGAAAACGGCCAGGAGCGCGTCCAGCATTATCCCGGCGGCAAGAAGGTTGGCGTCTTCGTCTACGTCAAAAGTACCGTCACCGCACCGACGGGTCGCCCGAGTATTTCACAAAGTCAGGAACCGCTCAAATACGGCACCTACAAATACAAAATCTACAATCCGGACTTTCCGCACGAAAGCACGGCGGACCAGTTTTTCGACCCCATCCAGTGGGAAAGTTATTTCCAATTGGGACAATTCATTGCGGGTGATATGTTGGGCTGTGACAATCTTAACAACTTTGACGTCGAAACAGCCTTCACGATCCCGCTGAACGAACTGTACCGTCGCTTCGATGAAAACATGCAGCTCTTCGGCTCGATGCCCATGCCGATGCCGAGGGCTACCCGCGAACGCGGTATGGAGGAAATGGTAATGGAAGCCGCCCTGGCCCAAAGCGAACAAGCGGACCAAGTCGATCAGTACGAGATGTAGTACGCTGCGGTTCGTTCGTGTTCAGCAGGGTAAATCAGCACAATAAGTTCATCTAAAAGGATTAAAACAAACCCAAAACAAGGATAACAACAGAATTAATTTTTATTTTTGTTGTTATGTGGTCAGAAAATAGCGATAACAATAGTTTTGAGGTGGAGACATTCGTCGGTAGGACACTAGAAAAGGAACGATTACGAGAGGCAGCAGGTGGCCCGCAATCTGCTTTCGTAGCCGTCTACGGTCGTCGTCGAGTGGGTAAAACCATGCTGATCCGTCACGTTTTCAACAACGATTTCACCTTCCAAGCTACGGCAGTAGCTAACGTAGATAAGCAGCAACAACTGATTAACTTCACCACTGCCTTACGCCGTTACGATGGTCGGGAAGAGTTAGTTGTCCCCACAACTTGGTTTGCCGCCTTTCAGCAACTTATTGATTACTTGGAACAATGTAATGAAAGCCGCAAAGTTATTTTTTTGGATGAGCTACCCTGGTTTGACAACCAACGTTCTGACTTTATTCAATCCTTAGAACATTTTTGGAATAGTTGGGCTGCTACCCGCACCGACATCGTACTATTGGTTTGTGGTTCGGCAGCCTCCTGGATGATTAACGAACTCATCAATCACCGCGGAGGACTACATAATCGCGTCACGGAGCGTATTCTCGTCGAACCTTTCAACCTAAAAGAAACGGAGCAGTTACTAAAAATAAAAAACCCTGCTATTGACCGTTACCAAGTTTTACAACTCTACATGGTGATGGGTGGTATTCCGTTTTACCTCAATGCCGTGAAAAAAACGGAAAGCGCCGCACAAAATATCGACCGTTTATTCTTTACTCGGGACGGCTTGCTACGCAACGAATTTGACAATCTCTACCGCGCCTTATTCCGTCGCTCCGAGCGACACATCGCCGTTGTCCGTGCTATTGCGACTAAAGCCAAAGGGCTGAGTCGCAAGGAAATCCTTCAACTGACCCAACTACCCGATAACAGTACCCTTAACCAGA